>NZ_JBFRGE010000093.1:0-22264 GCF_052115185.1 Paenibacillus sp. 2TAB19
GATTCGGTCATGCGACCAAATCGCGTATCCGGTATTAGCATTCGTTTCCGAATGTTATCCCAGTCTTATAGGCAGGTTACCTACGTGTTACTCACCCGTCCGCCGCTAAGTYATYCCCGAAGGAATAACTCCGCTCGACTTGCATGTATTAGGCACGCCGCCAGCGTTCGTCCTGAGCCAGGATCAAACTCTCCATAAAGGTAGTTYGACTTGCTCATTACTTAACTAGCTAGAAGTTTTCTTTTGGCTGAAGCCAAGAAGAAAATCTTCAAATTTTTGTTTGGATTTTGACGTGATCCATTTGTTCAGTTTTCAAAGAACTTGCTGTCACATTTTGTCGTGACAAGAATTCATGATATCAGCTTTCGTCCATCGTGTCAACAGCTTGTTTTACTTTTTTAAAAAGTGTTTCAATCCGTTTTCCGCAATGCCTCCGAAGCGACAAGAAATAATTTAACACATCCACAAACGAAATACAACTTGTAATTTTTTACATTCGTTGTTATTCGATATGGTATGTATCCGTCATGATCCGCACCCACTAACTGAAAGCCATTTTCATTATACTTATCATAATGGATAGTGCTTGCAGCAACTATGATCAGCTTGTCAGTTGGGAGTGTCCTTCATTGCATAACAAAAGTTGCTTTTCCCTCCGCAAACAAAAAGGGTGCAAGGCCTAGAAGCCGAAGGACTGGTTCACTACCAGTCTCTGCTAACGCTTCATAGCCATGCACCCTTCTTGCTTACTCTTCTCCCAACAATCGAAGAAGCTCCGCTTCATCATCAATAACGGTAATACCCAACTCGCGCGCTTTGGTCAGCTTGCTACCGGCGCTGTCGCCCGCTACGACGAAATCGGTTTTTTTCGATACGCTTCCCGAAATCTTAGCGCCGCAGGCTTCAAGCAACTTAGCCGCTTCGTCTCTCGACATCGTCGGGAGCGTTCCCGTCAGTACTACGGTCTTGCCGCTAAAGATACTGTCCTCGCGAACGACGACTGCCTGCTCGGCTTCCGCCTTCACGCCTAGCTCGCGCATGCGCGCAATGCTCGCTGCGATGACCGGATCCGCGAAGAAGCCGACAATGCTCTCCGCCACGATCCCTCCGATGTCGGGGAGGGTAACTAGCTCATCCGCGGTAGCCGCCATAATTGCATCGAGGCTGCCGTAGTGATCGGCGAGCATCTTGGTCGTTGCTTTGCCCGTATTCGGAATGCCGAGCGCGAATAAGAACGATGCCAGTTCCCGGGACTTCGACTTCTCGAACGCATCCAGCAGCTTGCGGGCTTTCTTCTCGCCGAAGCGGTCGAGCTTGATGAGATCGTCATATTGCAAAGCATACAAGTCCGCAGGATCGCGAACTTCGCAATCGGTGTAGAGTTGATCAGCCGTCATCACGCTGAACGTCTCGATGTCCATCGCGTCGCGCGATGCAAAATGCGTAATACGTCCGATAATCTGCGGCTGACAGCCCAGCTTGTTGTTGCAGAACAGATGCGCTCCGCGCTGCTCAAGCTCCGTACCGCAGGATGGGCAAACCGTCGGGAAGACGATCTCCGAGCCCGGCTCATCGTCGGCTTTGCCTAGGATTTCAGGAATGACATCATTGGAGCGACGAATGATAACCTGTGCGCCCAGCGCATGCTTCAAGTTCTTGCGTTCAATGTCGCCAATATTGTTAAGCGTACAGTTCTGAACCGTCACACCTGCCAGCTCAACCGCTTCTACTCGTGCTACCGGTGTTATTTTACCCGTGCGGCCTACCTCCCAGGAGACAGACTCCAGCACGGTCGTTGTTTCTTCCGCCTCGAACTTGAAGGCAACTGCCCAGCGCGGGAACTTGTCTGTGTAGCCAAGCGCCTCTCTTGTGCGCATGTCAACAAGCTTAACGACCGCCCCGTCGATCAGGAAGTCCAGCTTGTCACGCTGCTCCGTAATGCGGCCAAGCTCCTCCTTTACTTCTTCAATAGTCCCCATATAAGTCACATAAGGGTTCACTTTGAATTTGTTTTCACGCAGAAACTGCTGCATCTCTCGATGATTCTCGAATGACACGCCGTCCGTGTAGCCCACATTATAGAAGAATGCGTTAAGCTTCCTCTCCGCCGTAACCTTTGGATTCAAGTTGCGAAGCGCTCCTGCTGCCGCATTTCKGGCATTCTTAAGCGGTTCAACTGCCGTTTCGTTGTACTTAGCAAGTACAGACAGCTGCATAATGCCTTCACCCTGAACCTCAACAATGCCGTTCGTGAAAGGAATCGTCAGCGGAACAGAACGAATCGTTCGCACCTGCGCCAGAATACCTTCGCCGACTGTTCCGTTGCCGCGCGTCGATGCCTGCGTAAGCTGTCCGTCCTCATAAGTCAAATTAAGCGTCAAGCCGTCGAACTTCAGCTCGACAACGTAGCTTGGATCTGGGAGAGGCTCCGATTCTGGATTTTTGGCATTGTAATCGGTGATAGCCTTCACGACACGGGCATTCCATGCGAGCAAGTCCTCTACATTTTGCGCCTTGTCCAGACTCCACAATCTTGCGCGGTGACGATACGGCTCGAAGCCGGTGAGCAATTCTCCGCCAACGCGCTGCGTCGGCGATTCCGGCTGTACAACTCCCGTCGATGCTTCCAGCGCAACGAGCTCATCATACAATTTGTCGTAATCCGCATCGGCAATCGACGGTTCATCCAAGGTGTAATACTTGTAGTTGTGCTCCGTAATGATCGCGATGAGCTCCTGCATTCTTTCTAATTGAGCGCTCATACAGGCGGTCTCCTCTCCTAATTGGCAACTTCGAATCTATAAACTTTAGTCTACACCTTTGTAATCGGCGCGAAACCTGCCAGCAGGCGCTTAATACCGGTCGGTGCCGGAAAAGCGATCTGCAGTTCCATGTCATTGCCCGTACCCTTCACGGATACAATGACGCCTTCGCCCCACTTGCCGTGCGCGACGCGGTCGCCAGCGGCAAAGCTGCCTGAGGCGGCTGGGCTTCCGCCTGCCGCCGCTCCGCCTTTGGCCACCTTGGCGGCATCCAGCGGCGTGCTTACGCGCACGCCGCCAGCTCTGCCGCCTGCTGCGGCCGGCCCGCTCCCCGCCATGCCGGGGGAGCGGCCTCCTGCGCCGGGCGCGCCATAAGACGGCGCGCGCCCTGCGACAGGGCGGATCGCCGCGCGGGCGAAGCTGCCCGCGGCGGACGCGCTTTCCCTCACGGTGTCCGGAATTTCCTGCAGGAAACGTGAGGGCATGTTCGAAGCTGTGCGCCCGAACAACGTGCGCATACGAGCGCAGGTCAAGTATAGCCGCTCCTCGGCGCGCGTTATGCCGACATAAGCAAGGCGGCGTTCCTCTTCCAGCTCCTCATTATCGGCAAGCGCTCGGCTATGCGGGAAGACCGATTCCTCCATGCCGATAATGAATACGATCGGGAACTCCAGCCCTTTGGCGCTATGCATCGTCATCAGCGTAACGACATCTGTCGCCTTCTCCACTTCTTCCTCATCCTTGCCCATCGAATCGATATCGGCAATGAGCGCAAGATCCGTCAAGAAAGCGATGAGCGTACGATCCTCGTTGCGCTTCTCGAAATCCATCGTCACCGAGAGAAACTCATCGATATTCTCAAGGCGGGCTTTCGACTCCAGCGTATTCTCGCGCTGCAGCTCCATCCGGTATTGCGATAGCTCCAATATTTTCTCCGTGAGCTCCGTCACAGATAAATACTCAACCATACGCGTTAAGTTATCAATAATGCCATAAAATTCGTTCAGCAGCGTGCGCGTACGTCCGTTCACTTCGACATCGCCGAGATCGGCAAGCACTCGGAATACGGAAGTTCCGCGCCGCGCCGCTTCCTCTTCCAGCTTCGATACCGTCGTATCGCCAATGCCCCGCTTCGGCACATTAATAATGCGCACCAAGCTAATATCGTCGTCCGGGTTCGAAATCAGCCGCAAATACGCGAGTATATCCTTAATCTCTTTGCGATCGTAGAACTTCACTCCACCGACGATCTGATACGGGATATCCGACTTGATCAAAATTTCCTCGATGACCCGGGACTGGGCATTCGTTCGATACAAAATCGCATGATGAGAAAACTTCCGCCCTTTGTTCACGTTCTTTCGAATTTCGCCCGTAACGTAGTAACCCTCTTCATGCTCGGAGTCGGCCTGGTACAGCGAAATAAGATCCCCTGCTCCTTGATCCGTCCACAGCTTCTTCGGCTTGCGGCCCGTATTCAGCTTAATGACCGCATTCGCCGCATCAAGAATGTTCGCTGTCGAGCGATAGTTCTGCTCCAGCATGATCGTGCGCRCTTCGGGATAATCGCCCTCGAAGTTCAAAATATTCGTAATGTCCGCGCCCCTCCAGCGATAAATCGACTGGTCGCTGTCGCCGACGACGCAAATATTATGATGCTTATCGGCCAGCATGCGGCACAGCATGTACTGGGCTCTGTTCGTATCCTGATATTCGTCGACATGAATGTAGCGGAACTTGTTCTGATAAAAATCAAGCACCTCTGGCTCATCCTTGAACAGCTGGATCGTCATCATAATGAGATCGTCAAAGTCGAGCGAGTTGTTGTTTCTAAGCCGCTTCTGGTATTTATCGAACACTTTGGCTACGATGTCATCGAAGAAATCGCCAACCTTTTCTCCAAAACGTTCCGCTGTAATGWGCTCATTCTTCGCGCCGCTGATCGCCGCTTGAACGGCCTTTGGTTCAAATTTCTTCGTATCTAAATTCATATCCTTCATGCAGCCGCGTATAACGGACAGCTGATCGGACGAATCCAGGATCGAGAAATTGGTCGTAAAGCCGATTCGATGAATATCTCTGCGCAGTATACGGACACACATGGAGTGGAACGTCGATACCCAAATGTCCCGTCCTGTCGGTCCAACGAGCGCGCTCACCCGATCCTGCATTTCGCGCGATGCTTTATTCGTAAATGTAATAGCGAGGATGCTCCACGGAGCTACCCGCTTCTTCTCGATTAAGTATGCTATACGATGCGTGAGGACGCGCGTCTTGCCGCTTCCCGCGCCGGCCATAATCAGCAGCGGTCCATCCGTCGCTTGAACGGCTTCCCGTTGCGGCGGATTAAGCTTCTGCACCGCTTGCTCGATGCCGATATGATTCAACATGCTTTTGCTCCTTTGTTCGCATTTGTTCGCCTATCCTCAGTGTAGACAACGACCTGCCGCGTGTCAATTTGAACCCTCAACTATTTTAGCAAAATAGTTCCATCGGTTGTACCCGCAAAAAAAGGCTGCTCCAGTGTCGTAAGCGACACGCAAGCAACCTCATCTGTTAGCTGTTCTATTTACTTTTCAACATTCGCTGCCAGGTCGACTTCCCGTACAGCCTCGACCGTAGACAAGGCCGCTGCCAGATCGCTGTACACGACATTTCCGACGACTATCGTATGAGCGGCAACCGCCGCCTCACGGGCTTTGTCCTCATTGTCGATGCCGCCTCCGTAGAACAATTGAGCGCCTTCGATAACCGATTTCGCCCGTTTCACTAGCCGCATATCGCCATACGTTCCGCTATACTCGAGATAGACGACCGGCAGGCGCATAAGTCGATCTGCCATCCTCACATGAGCAATGAGTCCATCCTCATCAAGCTCGGCATCCGCTCCGGTCAGCTTCGCCGCCGTTGCTTCCGCGTTCAATATAATATAGCCTTGAGCCGCCGTAGACTCCCAAGGCACGAAAGTGCCATACTCCTTCAATCCCTCGGTCTGCCGGCCATTAATCCATTCCGCCCGATCCGTGTTTAATACGATAGGCACGAAGTAACCGTCAAATCCGGGAACCGCGCCTTCCATCGTCGAAACCTCAAGCGCGCAATCGACTTCAAAACGGCGAATGCGCGACATGAGGTCCACCGTATTTTCGAATGTTACACCGCTCGATCCGCCAACAATGATCGCATCCGTTCCGGACATACAGATCGCTTCAAGCGCCTCGTCCGACAGCTCGCGTTCTGGATCAAGCTTAAATACATGCCTCCAACCGGAATACCAAGCACCGTTCATCAATAATTACGCCTCGCTTTATTGTAAAATCGCCCTATCCCTTAAACCCGTATGCTTCTATGCTAAGTCAGGGCGATTAACGTGTCAAACATTACTCTCGGCAAAGCGGCGCCTGCCTATTCCTTCTGCAGCCTTTCGCGAAAATCTGCCTGCAGCTGGCGATCGCTATCGCTCGGGTCGACGATTTTGTCCACATATCGGAGCGCTTCGTCCAAATCTCCTTCTCTATCATCAAAGCCGTAACCAATTAGCCGCGCGAGCGCGCGTAGAGCCGAATCTTTGTCCTCGTCTTGCTTATAAGCTTCGATCGCTTCCTCATACCGGTCCTCCATGACAAGCTTATCGCCCTCCAGCATTCCTTCCTCCGATACGGTGAAAAAAGGTGCGGCATAGGTAAGCATCGTGTAATAGCCGCTGGAGCTGGACAGCTTTCGGCCGTCAGCCGTATAAGCATCGACCGACCAAATAAAGTCGCCCCCAGGGTAAACGATGCCTAATATACTTGAATGCCATAGCCGGACAAACCCATTCGCATCGATCGATTTGCCATAGCTGTTAATACTGCCTCGCAGCTCTTCCATCCTATACTCGGCGAACGTTGTCCGGTGGCGATCATCAAGCAGCGGAGATGAGGTCGAGCCCGTGGCGTTGCCTTGTTTATCCCGTGCAATTGTGGTTATAGAAATCTGATAATAATCAGCGCCAGGATAAGCCTCCCATTCAAACCTTAATCTATCTCCGTCAATACGTTCTTTATTTACAGGCGAGACAACCTTAAGTTGCGGAACAAATGCGATATCGTACCGTGGCGCAGCTTGTGCGTCGTCCGCAATCGTTGCATAACTTTGCTCAGACTGAGTCAAATAATAACCATCTACCTGCTCGGGTGTCATGCCAACGCCCAACTCATAGTCGTCAGGCGCTATATTGTAAAAGCGATATTGCCCCCGTTCATCTGTAATAGCCGTCGGGTATTGGCCGTTCACCGACGTACTCCAACCGTTATCGCTCTTCCTATGCAAAATGACGTACACGTCTGGTGCCGGCTCGCCACCAAGCGTTACGGTCCCGCTAATAGACAGCTTCTGATGGTTGTCAGGATCCGAATGGCGCGATTCAAGCGTCTTTAAATACGATTGCAGCTCGTTTACGTCATAAAAAGCATTTGACCCTTGCGATAGTTGCCGGAATAACGCTTCAGCCTTATCCCATTGGCCGTCCCACATATAGAGCCTGGCTAAATTGAATTTAATGCCGTTTATATATTTCGAAGTTGAATATTTATGCAGCAATTGCTCTAAACGAGCGGCGGCATCCGCTCTCGCTTCCTGCATCGTTCCGCGGCCGCTTGATGATGTGAAGGAAGGAAAAATATAAAGTCGTTCGCCTTCTCCAAAGTCATTCATTTGCAGTGCTTCGCCGGAAGCATAATATAACGACATACCCGCTTTGTCATCATTAGGAAACAGTTTTAAAACAGCTTCGTATTTGCCGGCATTAAACAACAAGGACGGAAGCCCGTTATAAGCGATAACCAGCGCAAGTATCATAGAAGCGAGTATCAGCATAAGCGTTTTTATTTTGATGCGAATCATTGCGCTCCCCCCCAGCCCTCGCGCAGCTCCGATTCATAATACGCGCCGCCCGACATGACGATCAGCCGATCCTCGCGATCTTGACCGATTTGTTCCTCTGCCGCTTTGTGCATTTCCGGTTCTGCCGTCAGCTTCATCCAGCCAAAGATCGGCAATCCGACTAACAGGAGCACAACAAGCGCTGCCGCTTGCCAAGGAATACGCAGCTCGCGGTTCCAGAATGAAATCGGCTCTTTCTTTTCCATAACGGCTTGCATCATGTTTTCATTAAACTGAAAATCCTTTAGTTCACTTTCCAGTTTGTCTCGCCATAACCTCGATTGTTCCCGCTTCCCGTTCATCGGACCAGCCTCCCTCCTCCAGTTTCATCCTTAAAAGCCTGCGGCCTCGAAGCAGTTTGCTTTTCACTGTGCCCTCCGGCTCTTTCAGCACTTCCGACAGCTGCTTAATGGATAATTCCTGATAATAGTACAAAACGATGGCTTCGCGGTAATGCAGCGGCAAGCTGGCAATCGCAGCTCGCAGCGACAGCTTCTCTGCCCATTTCTCCGAACCGGGTACGGTATCCATCATCATGCCTGTGCTTGAGGCCGGCCACTCAGGCACATCCTCGATCTCCGAATCGCTGCCGCCCCATGACCGCACGAAAAGTCTGCTCCATGATGCAAGGCGCATTTTGCCGCGGCAACGATTTATTGTAATTTGCAGCAGCCAGCCGCGAAGGCTTCCTTCGCCCCGAAACTGACTGATCTTCTGATAGGCGGCCAAAAAAACGTCCTGGCTGACATCCTCAGCCAAATGCCGATCCTTAAGCAGCAATGCGGCAGTCCGCAAGATGTCGTTGCCGTATTGCTCCATCAACCACCGCAGCGCAGTTTCATCTCCGCTTTGGAGCCGCTCGATCGCCTGTCGCTCCGCGCTCATCTCTTCACCTGCCCTCTTACCTATAAAGATGCATGAAGTCCATCAATCGGTTGCATCATAGACCATACAAAAATACCGCCTTCCCATTGCGGAGAAGACGGTAAGCATTTGACTTTATTTATTTACAAGCTGGCCGCGCGTGACGCCGAGCTGATTCGTTGCCTTCAAGCTGCGCCATACTTGCGTGCCGCTAATCTTGCCATCCAGCGCGTCGCGGTACAGCGACAGCACTTCCAGCACCTTATCCGGCGTCTCTTCTAGAAACTCGACGCGGAAGTTCGATACGCCAAGTCCTACGAAGTTGCGGATATACTCCGCTCCCGACTGCTCGACGGCGTTGTAAACCGTATTGCGGCAACCCTCATCGACGCGGACGGGATGCGACATGCCGATCCGATCCTGCAGCGACGCGCGCTGTTCCTCGCATGGACGTCCGCAGTTCGTAAAGTTCGTTCCTTCGCTCATGAAGGTGCAATAAACGCAATGCTCCGTATGGAACATCGGCAAATGCTGGTGAATAACGACTTCCAGCAGCGACGTATCCGAATGATCCAGCAAATCAACCATCTGTTGGATATTGAGATCATACGAAGGCGTAATAAGATCAAGCCCCGCTTCGGCAAACAAGTTCACCGCTTTGTGATTCGCTACGTTAAGCGAGAAGTCGCCGATGAGCTTCGGAAACGGTTTGTCTGGATTAGCCGCGCGAGCGCGCAAATAATAATAAAGCGCACCGGTGTTGCGGACGAGTACAGCATCAGGCTGCAATCGCAGGATGTTCGCGTGGTAGCCGTTCTCGCCTGGCATATGAATACGCGGCGTAGCAAGCGCAATCGGCTTGCCTGCGGCACGGGCCGCGGCAACGGCTGCCGGGAATTGCTTAATAAATTCGAAGTCGGCGTAGATGTAGGAAACATCCGTCTTAACCGCCGCTTCAACCTGCTCGAGGCTACGGCATAATGCAGTCAACTGAGCTTCCTTGCCGCTGCGCGGAGCAAGCGCATCCTTGCCGTTAAAGGCATCGTCATTCACTTTCACTTCGCGCTTCACATATACAGGTGGCTTCGGACGCTCACCTGCAAGCTGATCGACCGCTTCGCGGCGCATCCGGTTCAGTTCGCGAACGGGAACGATCAAATCGCCGTTAAGCGCAACTTCAAGCTTATCGAGCTGATATACCGTTCCGCCGAGTCGGCCTAGTTGGTCTTCCAGCAGCGCGGCGTCCATCGGACGCTTCATCGCCTGCTCAAGCATTAGCTCGGAGACAACCTCCACGGTCGTTCCTTTCTGAACATCGGTCCACCATGTACGAAGCGGCTCGCCCGCTGTTCCCGTTACTCTTACATGCAGCGGAAATACACGATACGGCTTATCCGTCTCGAACGTTGCGCGAAGACGCTTGTCGAGCGCAGGATCGCTCGTCTTCCATACGCGGTCGCCAACATGCACCTTGCGCAGGTCTACGTCGTTGCGCCCGGAAACAAGCTCGATCAACGTGCCTTCCTGCGCTTCGCCCTCAATCTTGACGCCTTGACGGCGAATATCGTAGACGCGGCCGCCCTCTTCCTTCTTCGTCGGGTCGCCTGCATCGAACACGATGCCGTCTCCGCGCTTCACCGGCGCGTCAAGGCGCAGCGTTACGGCATCGCGCATAATGCGCTCCACCCGGCCGAGGTAGACTCCGCGGCTCTTAGGGAACGTGCCTTCAACCAACTGCTTGTTGTTCGTTCCATCAAGGAAACCATGCGTGAAGCCGCGCGAGAAGCTTTGCTGCAGCTCACGCACTTCTTCCTTCGACGGCTTCGATAGATCGCCGTCGAAATATTTATCGATCGCCTTCCGATACTTGCTCACGACATTGGCGACATATTCCGGACTCTTCAATCGTCCTTCAATCTTAAACGAAGTGACGCCGGCTTGAATCAGCTCCGGAATAATATCGATCGCCGCCAAATCCTTCGGCGACAACAAATACGCGATATCGCCCATCGGCTGAATCTCGCCGTCGACCATCAGATCGTACGGCAGTCTGCACGCTTGCGCGCATTCGCCGCGGTTGGCGGATCGTCCGCCCCACATTTCGGAGGTCAGACACTGTCCAGAGTAAGAGACACATAAAGCGCCGTGTACGAACACTTCCATCGGAAGCTTCGCCTGATCGCCAATCGTCTGAATTTGCTTCAAGTTGTTCTCGCGGCCAAGCACGACTCGTTCAATGTTGAACGGCTTCGTGAACTCCACCGCTTCCGGCGACGTAATCGTCATTTGCGTAGATCCGTGAATCGGGAAATCCGGAGACAGCTCGCGTATAAGCTTAACGAGTCCAAGGTCTTGCACGATAACGGCATCAACGCCAGCATCAATACACATCTCAATCAGCTTCTGAGCATCCCGCAGCTCGTCCTCGAAGACGAGAATGTTGAACGTCAAGAAGCCTTTCACGCCGTACGTATGCAGGAAAGCCATAATTTCCGGAAGCTCTTCGCTGCGGAAATTGTTCGCTCTTGCACGCGCATTAAACTTCTCTACGCCAAAAAATATAGCATCCGCGCCGTTCGCTACAGCTGCGCGCATACATTCCCAATCGCCGGCCGGGGCCAGCAGCTCTATATCCGATCGTACTATTGTATCTATCATATTAACGTTCAATCCCTCGCATTCTTTGAAACTGCTGCTATTATCTTATCAAACCGACCGCAAGTAATCCACCGTACATATATGGCATTGCCAAGATCGGCCGCATATTATAAAAAGTTCACGAATGAATTCGTGAACTTCGGTTAAAAGATCCAGCTGCTTCGATACCGCCACCGCATCGCTCTGCAAGAATAAATCATAATCAAACGTCAATACCTTGTCGTTTTTCACAGCTTCAAGCTTCGACCAAATTCACCTGATTCGCAGATGATAAAAAATAGATCGGTTTCCGTTTCCGGGAACCGATCTTATCGATGCTGCTAATTTAGTTGAAACGAATCGACTGCACCGTTTCTTCCATCCGCTTCAAATTGGATTCTGTCGCGTTAGCATCGTTAATGGAGAAGACGAATAGCACCACTCCGCCAACTGTATCGAAGACATAGGCATACTCCGTTCTGCCAAGCTCCAAAATGTCTACTTTGGTATGAAGCGCGATCTTATAGGCAGATTTGCCGTTGATCGTTACGTTTGTGCTTTCCAAAACTTTCGCTTCCGCTTTGATTCCGTCTGCGGAATTCGCATATTGCTGAACCGCTTGCGGGTAATCGCTGGCTTGGATATCATCCAGATACAAAATATTCATGAATCCGCCTTGATAGTTGTACATTACTTCTTCAGCGTTGAAATCCTTCGAGTAGCCATACCAGAACGTTGGAAGCTCAATGGAATAGCCATATGCAGAGCTGCGTTTGGTTACCCTTCCGTCGCGATTATCAGCCGAAGTGGATGTGTCTTGCTTGTAACCGAAATTGTTGTCGATGAAACCCGTATCAATATCGATACTGCCAATGATTTGATTGAACGACAGGGAGCTACTTAGGGCCGTGCTTGCTTCATAGCCATAAGTGATCACATATTTGTAGCTGCCGGATACGAACATTACTTCTTTATAAGCGTACCAATCCTTTTGGTTAAACGTTAATTCATAGCTAAACACGATTGCGTTGCCATCTTGAAGCTTGATAGGCGCGGACGACACATTGCGAAGATAACCGTTCACAAAGTCGGCCTTCAACGTGCTTTCGTTGCGCGCTGCCCATTTCTCAAGCGTGTCTCCCTCTTCCAGAGAAGTGAATGAGAACTCCAGATCGTCGTCCTTGCTGAAGTAGTAAGGCTCATCGCTTTCGTTATCCTTGTACCAGCTTGCAGGCAGTTTAACGGCGAAGCCGTAGTCCTCATCCGCATAGCTAATGAAGCCGTCCTTCACTTTCGTAATATCCTTTAACGCTTTATCGTTTTTCTCAAATGACGGCTGGAAGCTGTCAAGCAATGCTTGATAACCATTCAGAGCCGATTTGTCCGTTGCTTTCACACCGACGATAATAATATAGAACTTCTCGCCTTGCTGGATGCCGCGATACTCATAGAACATTTTGCTGTCCTTCGTGCGGGCTACGATTTTCTCGAAGCTGTAGTTGCCGACCTTAACGGTTCTTTCGTCCAGCGAGTACTCATCCGTATCGAAATAAAGAAAGAGCTCCTCGCGCTGCTCGCTGGATGACAATTCATTTTCCATAGGTTCTGTCAAAATAATAACCTGAGCGTCTTCCTTCGCATCCGCCCATCTAACATAATCTCCGCTGTCGCTCTGTTCGACTTGCACGAGCGCTGCCGGATAATTAAGCGACCAGCCTTGGTAGCTGTCGCCGACCTTCGTCTTGCCGTAATCGGAATCAATGGTCGTGCTTCCGCCGCCCGTGGATTGTGCGCGTACGCCCTTGATCGTCACTTCGCTCGTCTTCTTGTCGATGCTGATCTTCGCGCCAAAAGCTTCGACGATTACGCGAAGCGGCACCATCGTCGAGCCTTTAATAACGACAGGGGCCACGGCGACGGTTTTCGAAACGCCGTTCACCTTCACCGTCTTGCTTCCGAACGTAAGCTCAACCTTGCGATCGTTGTAAGTCAGAGTAATGCCATTGCCGTTCTCCAGCTTAAGCGCTGCGCCAAAGGCGTTTGTAATAATTTTTAGCGGCACCATTGTCGTACCGCTTGCCACATAAGGAGCCTGTACAACGGTTGCTTTACCGTTAATGCTTACGGTTTCTTTGCCCGGCGTCAGCTTTACTTCTACGCTGCTTGCCGTATCCGCTGCAAAAGCCGCTGCAGGAAGCAGCGCGATTACGAGCAGCACGGCCATTAGCAAGGCGACCATTTTTTTCGTCAAGGAATGATTCATTGTTATTATTGCTCCTTCTAAACGTGAATTTGTACGACGGAAAAAAGCAGATGAGGCTGTTTAGCCTTTTACAAGCGTGATCTTCTTCGTCACCAGATCGCCGTCTTCTTGCAGCATGACTTCAACCTGCTGCCCCGGCAAATACGACTTCAATAGCTCGTTGATCTCTACAATAGTAGATACTTGCTTGCCTGCTACCTTATAAAGCAATTGTCCGCTCTGAATGCCCGCTTTTTTCGCCGAATCCGAATCAACCGTCTTGACTGTAAGCGGATCGGAGCTCGGGATGCCGATAATCGCCGACCAGCTTTCCTCCAGTTGCAGACCCAGTGAAGCGCGATTGACGTAACCGTATTTGAAGAAATGATTCGTTACATAAGTAACGGTATCCGCGGGAATGGAGAAACCAAGGCTCTCGATACCTAATTCCACAAACTTCAGCGAATTGATGCCGATAATTTCGCCCTTCATGTTAACGAGCGGTCCGCCGCTGTTTCCGGGATTAATCGCTGCGTCCGTCTGCAGCAAATTGTACGCCGACGATATGCTCCGATTCATGCCGCTAAGAATGCCGCTTGTCGCTGTGTTGCGCAGGGAGAAATCGACAGGCGTTCCGATCGCAATTACCGGCTCGCCAATCGTTACTTTCAGAGGCGAAGGCGAAAGCTTGGCAATCGGAAGCTTCGTTGCTTTGATCTTCACAAGCGCCAGATCGCTTGCTTCGTCATAGTGCGTACGCACCGCATCGAATTGCTTTCCGTCTGCCGTTACAACGACGAGATTAGTCATATCGTCCACGACATGCGCGTTCGTTACGATCCAGCCGTCGGCACGGATTATAACGCCCGTTCCATGTGCCAACGCATAACGGGGATCCGCGTTTCCAATATCATTCGGTTTGCCGATAATGGCGACAACCGAAGGGGATACTTTCTTGATGACCGATGATACGTCAGCCGCGGGCGTGTAGGAATAAACACCTGTCTTGGCATCGTAATTTCCCGTACCGCCGAGTTGACTCGTCAACGAGCTTGCCTTGACATATATTTCTCCGTTAATCGTTTTGGCGTTCAACGCAATCGACGATGAAGCGCCGTTTCCCGTTGCCCATACTGTTCCTGCTGCGGCTAGCGCCCCAAGTACAATCAGGCTGCAAATACGCAGCATTCTGCGATTCATACTTTCACCCCTCTGCTTCCTGCATTCAATTATGAAACTAGCAATCTCTAAATCTATTACCGCTTGGGAAAATAAGTAATCAAATTTAAATGTACCATGTTTACTATAATCTTACAATAAAAAAACAAGACTATCGACCTAGTTGTTATTACTCCTCTCCTTTGCTTAGTTGTTATGCGATTTTGTCAAATACACCTTGACATATGTGTTGTCCGCTTAGAAGTGATATAATGAATGAGACTTAGAATACAATCCATTCGATGGATTCAGGAGGTTATTTTCCAAATGAAATTAGGTGTATTCAGCGTACTGTTTGCACAGAAGTCGTTTGAAGAGGCGCTCGACTATATCGCTTCCAAAGGACTTCAAGCGATCGAAATCGGAACCGGCGGCTACCCAGGCAACGCGCATTGCGATCTTGACGGCCTACTGGCTGACAGCGGCAAATTGAAAGCGTATAAACAAGCGGTAGAATCGCGCGGACTGATGATCAGCGCACTAAGCTGCCACGCGAATCCGCTTCACCCGCAAAAGGCGATTTCGACTGAGCATGATGAAGTGATCCGCAAAACGATTGAGCTTGCCAACCGTCTTGAAGTATCTGTCGTTAATACGTTCTCCGGCTGCCCTGGCGACCATGAGGATGCTAAATATCCGAACTGGCCGGTAGCTCCTTGGCCGAACGATTATCAAGATATTCTTAAATGGCAATGGGAAGCGAAAGTTATTCCATACTGGTCGGAGATCGGCAAGCTGGCAACAGATGCCGGTATCAAAATCGGTCTTGAGCTGCACGGCGGCTTCTCCGTACATAGCCCGTCCACACTGCTTCGTCTTCGTGAAGCGGCAGGCAACGCGATTGGAGCTAACCTTGACCCGAGCCATATGTGGTGGCAAGGTATTGATCCGGTTCAAGCCGTTCATATTCTTGGACGCGCCGGCGCCATTCACCACTTCCATGCGAAGGATACGACGATCGATCCGATTAACGTCAATCACCACGGCGTAACGGACATGCAATCTTACTCCCTCATGCTTGATCGCGCATGGCAGTTCCGTACGGTCGGCTTCGGTCATGATCTGAAAACATGGGCTGATATTATTAGCGCCCTCCGCCTTGTTGGCTACGACTATGTCGTAAGCATCGAGCACGAGGACGGTTTGATGTCGGTTGACGAAGGTTTCACGAAAGCTGTCCAAAATCTGCAGCAAGTACTGATCCGCGAGCCGCTTGGCGAGATGTGGTGGGTTTAATCCGTTAGACGCTTTAAAATAGAAGAGGCGCACAGGATCATATGGGTCCTTGTGCGCCTCTTTTTGTTTTTTATTGCAGATAAAAAAAAGAGGTTGTCCGGTAAGCGTTAACGCTTATCGAGCAACCACGATCTCACATGTGCTGATGGCCTGTTAGGCGAACCAGACTTTCACAATCATTATGTAGTCGATTACCAGGAATAAGGCAAGCGACACAAAGGTAAAGCCGATTGCAAAATAGTTTTTCTTCGGGCGTGTATTCAGCAAGCGAATAAACCCGATGAGGATAATAACGGTGAATGCAAGCATGAACCAGTCGAACGTATTAATTTTGCTGGCTTCTTTTGCCGCTTCTTCTGCTGCCAAGAAAAACATGAGGGGACCTCCTTTTATTCGCACGTAGCCTAATATTACTCTATGTTAGCTTCAAGTGGCCGTTGATGCAAGCCTGAAACGCGATTCGTAACAAGTTTGTCACGATTTTTCTATGATCCCTGCACATATAAAATGTCCATCTCTGCCATTATCTATAACCTACTGCATACAGAAATTGTGCTCATCCTTAAATAAGAAACAAAACCGCTTCGCCAAAGCGCAAGCTCTGAAGCACGAAACGGTTCTGTTTTTGTTTATTTACAACCTGAATGTTTAACAGCATCAGGCAATGTCGACCACTCTAACGAGAGGCTATTCATTCTGCCATACTATCAAATGGTTCCCATCAGGATCAAGCAACTTAAAGCTCTTACCGGAACGCCCATGATCAACTATTGCACCGACACGAATACCGCTTTGCTCGAAGTATTCATGAAGTTCTTGCACATCTTCACACAAGAAGTTCATCATCGGAATGACGGTTCCATCCTGCTTCAGCTGGAAGCACTCATCGACGCCAATAAGGGTAATGTCAGGTCCGCCTGTCAGCTTCAACTGAGCGAGCCCATCCGTGACTATATCTCCATACTCGCAGCCCATGTACTTTACATACCAGCTAGCCGCACGCTTTACATCTTTGACAGGGATGCAGCAATTCACTTCTGGGTTGGCTTTGGAACGTTGCGCACCCATAAAATCACTCTGCTGCAGCGCCGACGGCATTCTCTAGCCGCTTATGAAGAGCGATCGTACGCTCGCGGTCACGTTCCATGATCGGCTTCAAGTATTTACCGGTATACGACTGTTCGACTTTGACGACCTGCTCCGGCGTGCCTGTCGCTACGATCGTACCGCCGCCATTGCCGCCTTCTGGGCCGAGATCAATCAAATAGTCGGCTGTCTTGATAACGTCAAGATTGTGTTCGATAACGAGTACCGATTCACCGGAATCAACGAGTCTGTGAAGGACGGTCAACAGTCTATCGATATCATCCACATGAAGACCCGTTGTCGGCTCATCAAGAATATAGAGCGTCTTGCCCGTGCTCCGGCGATACAACTCGGCAGCGAGCTTCACACGCTGCGCTTCGCCGCCCGACAGCGTTGTCGCCGGCTGGCCAAGCTTCATATATCCGAGGCCTACATCGAGAAGCGTCTGTACTTTGCGGTGAATCCGCGGAATGTTCTCGAAGAAGATGCAGCCGTCTTCGATGGTCATCTCCAGCACTTCAGCAATGTTCTTGCCCTTGTACTTCACTTCAAGCGTTTCGCGGTTGTAACGCTTGCCTTTGCAAATCTCGCACGGGACATACACGTCCGGCAGGAAGTGCATCTCGATCTTGATGATGCCGTCGCCTCTGCAAGCCTCACATCTGCCGCCCTTCACGTTGAAGCTGAAGCGGCCTTTCTTATAGCCGCGCACCTTAGCCTCGTTGGTGCTTGCGTACAAATCGCGAATATCATCAAAAACGCCTGTATACGTAGCCGGATTGGAGCGTGGCGTACGCCCGATTGGAGATTGGTCAATATCGATGACCTTCTCCAAATGCTCCAGCCCGCGCATTTCCTTGTATTGTCCGGGGCGAACCTTCGCTTTGTTCAAGTCGCGCGCAAGCGTCTTATACAAGATTTCATTGACGAAGGTCGACTTGCCTGATCCCGAAACACCCGTTACAGCGGAGAATACGCCTAGCGGAATCTTCACATTCACATTGCGGAGGTTGTTCTCCTTCGCACCGCGAACCTCAAGCCACTTATCGTTCGTTGGACGACGCTCTCCCGGCACTTGTATGAACTTGCGTCCGCTCAAGTATTGACCCGTAAGCGAGTTCTCGTCTTCCATGACTTCCTGCGGCGTGCCTTGTGCAATTACGTTACCGCCATGAATGCCGGCGCCCGGTCCAATATCGATGATATAGTCCGCAGCCAGCATTGTATCCTCGTCATGCTCGACGACGATCAATGTATTACCTAAATTGCGCATATGCTCAAGCGTCTGAATTAAGCGGTCGTTATCGCGCTGATGCAAGCCGATACTCGGCTCGTCCAATATATAGAGGACGCCCATAAGGCTTGAACCGATCTGCGTGGCAAGCCTAATTCGCTGCGCCTCGCCGCCCGACAGCGTGCCTGCTGCACGGCTAAGCGACAAATATTCGAGTCCTACGTTAACCAGGAAGCCCAGTCTGCTGTTAATTTCCTTCAAGATCAGATTGGCAATCGTCATTTCCTTCTCTGACAGCGATAGGCCGTCGAAATAACGATTCGCTTCGCCAATCGAGAGGGAGGTTACATACGCAATGTTCTGCGAACCGACCGTAACGGCTAAGCTTTCCTTGCGCAGACGTTGACCCTTGCAGCTTCCGCAAGGCTTAGCGCTCATATAACCTTCGATATGTTCTCTCATCATATCCGACGCCGTGTCGCGATACCGCCGTTCAAGATTGTTGACGATGCCCTCGAATGGTACATAAGCTTCCTTCCGATGGCCGAAGTCGTTCTCGTATAAGAAGCGAACCTTCTCGCCGCCCGTTCCGTACAACAGCTTCTTCAGTTGCTCCGGCGTCAGCTCTTCGACAGGTACATCCTGCGGAATATGGTAATGCTCGCAAACCGCGCTCAGGAATTGCGGATAGTAGTTCGACGTGCTTCCTGCCCAAGCAAGGAATGCTCCTTCTCGAATCGACTTGGTGCCATCCGGCGTTAGCAGGTCGGGATCCACAATCATCTTCGCTCCGAGACCGTCGCATTCCGGACATGCGCCGAAGGGACTGTTGAACGAGAACATGCGCGGAGCAAGCTCCTCTATGCTGAATCCGCATTCCGGACATGCCAGATTCGAGCTGAACAAGAGCTCCTCCTGGTCGATAATATCGACCAGGACGCGTCCCTCAGACAGCTTCAAAGCTGTTTCCAACGAATCCGCCAATCGGCTGTGTACGTCCGACTTAACGACGATACGGTCGACCACGACTTCTATGCTATGCTTCTTGTTCTTCTCGAGCTCAATTTTCTCGCTAAGCTCACGGAGCTCGCCATTAACACGCACACGCACGAAGCCTTGCTTCTGAATGTCAGCAAGCAGCTTCGTATGCTCGCCCTTGCGTCCCGAAATAATCGGAGCAAGAATCTGAAGCTTCGTTCTCTCGGGATATTCCATGATTCTGTCGACCATCTGCTCGACGGTCTGGGAGGCAATTTCTATGCCATGCTCCGGGCAGTGAGGCTTGCCGATCCGCGCGAACAACAGACGCAAATAATCGTATATTTCGGTAACCGTACCGACGGTCGAGCGCGGATTGCGGCTCGTCGTCTTCTGGTCAATCGATATCGCCGGCGACAGTCCCTCTATGGAATCAACGTCCGGCTTCTCCATTTGGCCGAGAAACTGGCGCGCATAGGCGGACAAAGACTCTACATAACGACGTTGCCCTTCGGCATAAATCGTATCGAACGCCAAGGATGATTTACCCGAGCCGCTAAGCCCGGTTAGAACAACAAATTTATCGCGCGGGATCGTGACGTCAATTCCTTTGAGATTATGGGCACGAGCTCCCTTAATTACTATTTTGTCGCTTGCCAATCGTTTCTCCCCCTACTTATTCCAATTCTGCCCGAAGCTCTAGAAGCGCATCGCGAAGCTCGGCTGCACGCTCAAACTGCAAGCTCTTCGCAGCTTCCTTCATCTCTGCCTCCAGCTTCTGCAGCAACGCCTGGCGTTCCTTCTTCGTCAGCTTCTCCGCGCCAACGCCGGTCAAGTAATCAGCCTTCTGTTCGGCGACCTTTGTCGCTTCGATTACGTCGTGCACCTTCTTGCGTATCGTCTGCGGCGTAACGCCATGCTTTTCATTGAATGCCAGCTGGATCTCACGGCGGCGTTCCGTTTCCTTAATCGCACGGTCCATCGAATCCGTTATTTTGTCGGCAAACATAATGACGCGTCCCTCGCTATTCCTTGCCGCACGTCCTATCGTCTGAATAAGTGCACGGTCGGAACGCAAGAAACCTTCCTTGTCGGCATCGAGGATTGTGACAAGCGACACCTCCGGAAGATCAAGACCTTCCCGAAGCAAGTTAATTCCTACAAGCACATGGAATACACCAAGCCGCAAGTCACGCAATATAGCCAACCGCTCTAATGTCTTTATATCCGAATGGAGATAACGGACCTTGATTCCGACCTCTTTCAAGTAATCGGTCAGATCCTCCGACATCTTCTTCGTCAATGTCGTCACAAGAACGCGTTCGTCTTTGGCAATTCGGTCTCTGATCTCCGTTAACAGAACGTCTATCTGGCCTTTCGTTGGGCGAATATCGATAATGGGATCGACAAGCCCGGTCGGACGAATGATCTGCTCCGTCATCGTCTCGCAATGCTCAAGCTCATATGGTCCCGGTGTCGCAGATACATAGATAAGCTGCTTCGTCTTCTGCTCGAACTCCTCGAAGCGCAGCGGCCGGTTATCCATCGCCGACGGCAGACGGAAGCCGTGATTGACGAGCATTTCTTTCCTCGCTTTATCCCCGTTGAACATAGCTCGAATCTGAGGCAACGATACATGCGACTCGTCAATGACGACGAGCATATCGTCCGGGAAGAAGTCGAGCAGCGTGTAAGGCGTTGACCCGCGTTCCCTGAACGTTAGCGGACCGGAATAGTTCTCGATGCCGGAGCAGAAGCCCATTTCCGCCATCATCTCAAGGTCATAGCGCGTTCGCTGCTCCAGCCTTTGCGCCTCCAGCAACTTGCCTGCCTCCCGCAACTCAGCAAGCCGTTCCTCCAGCTCACGTTCAATATTAACAATCGCCAGCTTCATTGTCTCTTCATGGGTAACAAAGTGAGAGGCCGGGAAGATCGAGATATGCTCACGCTCGCCTACAATCTCTCCCGTGAGGACGTCAATCTCCGAGATACGTTCAATCTCGTCGCCGAACAGCTCTACTCGAATGGCCCTCTCATTATTGGCAACAGGGAATATTTCAACGATATCGCCTCTCACACGGAACGTTCCGCGCGTAAAGCTAATATCGTTCCGCTGGTATTGAATATCGACCAGTTTATGAAGAATCGCATCACGCGGCTTCTCCATTCCCACCCGGAGGGACAGCACGAGACTGCCGTACTCCGAGGGAGAACCGAGACCGTATATGCACGATACGCTCGCTACTATAATGACGTCCCGGCGTTCGAACAAGGCGCTCGTAGCCGAGTGGCGCAGCTTATCGATCTCGTCGTTGATGCTCGAATCCTTCTCAATAAACGTATCCGTTGAAGGTATATAGGCCTCCGGCTGATAGTAATCGTAATAACTTACGAAATATTCGACCGCATTATCGGGAAAAAACTGCTTAAATTCGCTGCACAATTGCGCAGCCAACGTCTTGTTATGGGCTATAACGAGCGTCGGCCTGTTGAGCTGCGCGATCGTATTGGCAATCGTATACGTCTTTCCCGTTCCCGTTGCGCCAAGCAATGTCTGGTGCCGCTTGCCTACTTCAATCCCTTCGAGCAGTTCCGCGATCGCCTTCGGCTGATCGCCCTGCGGCGTATAATCCGATTTCAACTCGAAAAGCTTCGTATTCTTCGCGATCTCATTCACGCCTTATCTCCACCTCCGGCAGTCCATTTCTATATTTATCAGTATAGTCAATTGTATCCGTTTCAAGCGTAAACGACCGACACCTTGCATGAGGGCATCAAACAATCGTTTCGCATCCGCATGAGAATATGTGTTCTTATTTATTATAGCTTCTAATGCCCTCCGTTGCAATGACAGGGCAGGCTGTTCAGACTTTATTTGGCAAATAACGTTCGATCAGCAAATCTAATATCCTATTGACTTCTGCCGATATAGTATGAGAGACTCATAATTTGAAGGTAAAATAAGCCAGTATAAATAAATAGACCGCAACACCTTGATTATATGCCCACAATTCGATGGTCCGTGCATTATTTCATACAGGCATTCTATTGAAAAAGGAGGTTAAAACTAGCTTTTATCTAGAG
>NZ_JBFRGE010000094.1:0-21817 GCF_052115185.1 Paenibacillus sp. 2TAB19
GCCGAAGCCTTTGCCGAACAGCGTGACGCCGCCGCAGTTTTTGGCCGTTTCGCTGCAGGAGATGCGGAACAAGATTTCCTTATCATAAGCAAGCGCAAGTTGCTCGATCGTTACGTTCGATACCTGAACCCCGTCGATGAACGACCCTTGCTTATTAATGCGAATCGTTTTCATGAGCCCATGCTGAATGTTCTTATGCCACCATTCCGGTGTGTACAGCCCTCTCGAATTACCGAAGTCGCCCGGATACGTCCACGTTCCAATTCCAATTCCGTTAATCGTAAAATATATATCCGACGGCAGGTGGTTGACCGTGCACGGAGTCTCCGAGCAAATTTCCATCGCGATTTCCAGCGATTCGGGCGTTTCCGTATTAACCATATAATTAGGTATGCGATATTCAACAAACCCCGAGCCGAACCAGATCACTTTCGCCTGCACATGCTCCGGATCTGCAAAATAACGCGGGTCGTCGCACATTCCAATCATGGACGTATCGGAGGCTAGTCCGCAGGTTGGCTTGATCTGATAGGAAGAGTAATGGCCAACCGGAAGCGAAACAAAATAACGGTTGCTCTGAACGGGCTGAAGCTGGGCTGGCGCTCCCGGGAAAAGCAGCATCGCATGCGAAAGCTGCAAATAACAAATCTTCTGCATCCCCCGTTTGCCCGCCGCCGTCTCGCAGCGAACGATCCCTGCTTCCTCCAGCATATGAATATGTCTCGTTACGATAGGAGACTTTATGTCTAGCGCCTCCGACAAGCTCTTAATATTCATGGGCTGCACGCCAAGCAGCTCGATCATTTTCACTCGCGTATGCGATGAGAAACATTCAAGAAACTTCATATTTCGGCTGCTAACTTCGATTTCCATAGCCGCTGATCCCCTTTTTACGTTAAGCTGCTCGAGCAGTATTCGGCTCTCATTATATAACTTTAAAGTTAACGTATCAATAGCTTCTTTCGGCTCACTTGACATTGTTTCACGCGCTATACTAAAATAAACGGCGTAAACATAACTTTCACGATAATTAGTTACTTTTAAAGTTATCTATTAGACTATTGGAGGTAAACCATGAACGCATTCCAATTTTATAATCCGACGCACATCGTTTTCGGTGAAGGCACGGCGGACCGTGTAGGCGAACTTACGGCTCGCCATGGCAAGACGGTACTGCTTGTGTATGGATCTGGCAGCATTAAGAAGACGGGCTTGCTTGACCGTACGTTAGAGAGCTTGGCCGAAGCAGGCATTACGGTACACGAACTGCCGAATATCGAGCCGAACCCGCGACTTACAACGGTGAACAAAGGTATCTCCATCTGCCGTGAGCACGGCGTTGACTTCATTCTTGCCGTAGGCGGYGGCAGCGTCATTGATGCAGCTAAAGCCATTGCGGCAGGTACGCTTTATGAAGGCGATGTTTGGGATTTCTACACACGCAAAGCCGTCGTGCAGCAAGCTCTTCCGCTAGGTACGATTCTAACATTGGCAGCAACCGGATCAGAGATGAACGGCGGTACGGTCGTGACCAATTGGGAAGAAAAGCAGAAGCAATCGTTCGTGAGCCCGCATACATATCCGAAGTTTTCCATCCTTGATCCTACGCTGACGTATACCGTGCCTCGCAATCATACCGTATATGGATCGGTTGATATTATGTCGCATGTATTCGAGCAATACTTCAGCTTAACGCCGAACACGCCTCTCCAAGAGCGCTTCTGCGAATCGATTTTGCAGACGGTTATCGAGAATGTCCAGATCGCTATTGAGAAGCCCAATGATGCAACCGCTCGCGCGAACTTAATGTGGTGCGGCACGATGGCGCTTAACGGCGGGCAGATCAGCGTCGGCATGGCGAATGACTGGGCCTCGCACGGCATTGAGCATGAAGTGAGCGCAATCTATGACATTCCGCATGGCGCTGGGCTTGCGGTTATTTTCCCTAACTGGATGAAGTATGTGTATAAGCAGCGTGTCGACCGTTTCGTACAGTATGCTCAGCGCATCTGGGGCATTACGGGCGAAGGAATGACTGACGACGAGATCGCGCTTGCGGGTATTCAGGCTACGCGCGACTTCTTTACGCAGATCGGCGCGGAGTCGAGACTTGCGGACTTTGGTATCGGCGAAGAAAATCTCGACCGCATGGCAGAGGAAGCCGTACAATACGGCAACATCGGTTCATTTAAGTCGCTTGGCAAAGACGATGTGCGCGCCATTCTGGCCATGTCGCTTTAATTAGACCTAACCTTTTCATTATTCCAAGTACGGGAGGAAACACAAATGACGCAACCTTTTACACAATCAACAACGCTTAGCAACGGTGTGACAATGCCATGGCTCGGCTTAGGCGTTTGGAAAGTTAAGGATGACGGCGAAGCAGAAAGAACAGTCGCCTCGGCGCTCGAGCTTGGATACAGAAGTATCGATACCGCAGCGGCCTACAATAATGAAGAAGGCGTTGGCGCCGCGATTCGCAACAGCGATATTGCACGCGACGAGATTTTTGTAACGACGAAGATTTGGAACGCTAATCAAGGGTATGACACGACATTAGCCGCTTTCGAGGAAAGCCGTCGCAAGCTGGGGCTTGAAGTCATCGACCTGCTTCTGATCCACTGGCCGGTTAAAGGCAAATATACAGAAACATGGCGCGCGCTTGAGAAGCTATACAAGGACGGTGCAGTTCGCGCAATCGGCGTCAGCAACTTCCAAATTCATCATTTGAAAGACATCGAAGCTTCGGGCTCCATTTTGCCAATGGTCAATCAAGTCGAATACCATCCGCTGCTTAGCCAAACCGAGCTTCGCGCCTACTGTGAGAGCAAAGGCATACAGCTTGAAGCTTGGAGCCCGCTTATGCAAGGCAATCTCGATCAAAGCGTGCTAGCCGACCTCGGCGCAAAACATGGCAAATCGGCTGCGCAAATCGTGCTTCGCTGGGATCTTCAGAACAAAGTCGTTACGATCCCGAAATCGACGAACCCGGTACGCATGCAAGAGAACGCGGCTATCTTCGACTTCGAGCTGTCGGCTGACGATATGGCCCTAATTAACGAATTGAACCGCAATCAGCGCTTCGGCCCTGATCCGGACAACTTTAACTTCTAAACAACAAAAGAAGAGCGGCCGCCAGGGAAGCGCAGCCGCTCTTCTTCTATTATTATCGCTTGTGCTTGGAAAGGATCAAAGCATTGCCGAACGGGTCCTTCAGGTCGAGGAAAAACGCGAAGCCTTCATCACGCACCGCACCTGTCTCAGCTCCGGCAGACTCAAGGCGTTGCTTCAGCTTTTCCAAATCCATTTTGGTTCGGTAGAATACCGGCGATGCTTGCCACGCGTAATCCTTATCATCCTCGCCTGCCGACATAATCAGATCAGGCCCTTTATATAAGCTTAATATATAGAAGTTCTCATCAGGACCGCCTGCATGTCGCTTGAATCCAAGGTTGTTGATATACCACTCAGCCGCCTCGTGAATACGATTGCGCTGAACGACCATCCGTATGTCTTCCAAGTATTCGAGTACTCTCTGCTCCTGCAGCTCATCATCCAGCAGCTCCGGCGTCTCTGCCGGTTCCCAGCCATTCTCCAAGAATAGCTCATTCACTTCGTCAGGCGTCAGCGGCCTGTCGTACATTCTTAAGTCGTCGATCTTGCCTTGGAAAAAGAAATACGGCTCATCGGTCGATTTTCTTCCGATGTATAACGGCTCTTCGCCATCCGGCTTCAGCCTGCCCTGCTCTTCGCTGACAAGTTGGCCGTTGCGAAATAATCTGAAATGGCTGCCGTCATACGTTATGGCAAGATGATACCAGTAGTTGCGGTGAATCGGACCTTCCGCATACGGCTCGGGATAGGACATGAAGCGGTGAAAAGTAATGCTCGCATCAAGCGTGCTAAGCTGGAATACCCGCCGTGCATGATGGCCATCCTGCGAGACGATCGCGCTATGCCAGCCTTCGAACTTTGTGGCTGATCCAAAGCTGCACCATACCGACAGCGAGAATCCTTCTTCGTTCAAAAGAGGCGCCGGCTGGGCAACGATATAATCATCCTTGCCGTCGAACGCATACGCGTTATTCGGCCTTCCGAACCGATCCTCGCACAATGTCGCCCCTATCACGCTTGCGTGCCGACCTTGTCCGCTGCTGTCCTTCGCATCGCCTTGGAACAAATACTCCGCGATCAACCCTTTGCGCAGATCCGCATTCCGCAAGCTGCGCCCGAACAACTCGTCAAGCGATACTTTAAATGCGTCTGAGAGCTGCGGCAGCAACGAGACATCGGGGCAGGATAACCCGTTCTCCCATTTGCTGACCGCTTGATACGTAACCCCCATCCGCTGCGCCAATTGCTCCTGCGTCATGCCATTTTGCTTGCGAAGCTTGCTAATCCGCTCGCTAATATTTTTTGAGTAATCCACGCCCATTCCCGCCACCTCGATCAAATGTCAATATTAGTACCTGATTTGATTGTAATGCATACTTCCATTAGTTGGTATCGAATAGTAGTAGAGTGATGCGGTGACTCCATTCAACTGTTAGTTGAACGAACAATGCCGCGGACAAGTGCGTCCACGGCATTCGTATAAGATTTAGTTAAAAGTAACGGTATATGTTGAGAAGTCGCTCTCCCCGTCGGGATAAACCGCTTTATACCTAAAATAATAAGTCGTTCCGCTCGTTACCGGCCTGAAAGAAACACTGCTAGTTAATGTTAACTGCGGATAATATTCAGTGTATACACCATCGCTCGATGTAGCCCAGTAGATTCTTACCCTTGTTGCATTTACGGGTTTTGTCCAATATAACATAACATCGCTGGAGTAATTATAATGGGAGAACCCGTATGGCGTTTGGAGATACGACGCAGCGCTCGCTTCGGAAGAGGCCGCGCTCTCTCCCGAAGCGTTAACCGCCTTTATGACAACGTAATATAGAACGCCTGTCGTCAAGCCCGTTACCGTGTAGCTTAATCCCATTACATTCGAAGCGATAAGAGCATATTCGCCTCCGGAAACGGTTGCCATATACACGTTGTAGCCCGTTGCTCTGGCTGATGCATTCCACTGCACAGTCGTTTGTTGATACCCGTTCGTCACCCGTATGTTGGTCGGCGCAGTTGGAGGCGGCATAACAGGCGTGGCTGCCCTTTCATTGGAAACCGAACTTACCCCTCCGGCATTAACGGCCCTAACAACAAAATAATAGGTTGTTCCGTTTCCGAGTCCCGCAATCGTCGCAGATGTATCCGTTATTCCGCCGGTTGCCTCAACATAGTCCGTGCCTTGTGTCGTCGACTTATAAATAATGTAGCTCGTTGCCTTAGGAACTGAAGTCCACGAGAGAGTGACTTGCATGTCTCCGGATACTGCTCCATTTAATACGGGAGCGGCTGGCGCTGCGACTTGTGGTGTCGCGGAAACTTCGGCTGAAGCTTCGCTTTCACCGCTTTCGTTGACCGCCTTAACAATAAAGTAATACGGTGTTCCATTTGTTAATCCCGTTATAGCAGCGTTAGTTGCCGTAATATTGCTTGCAGCTTCCGTGAATGCCGTTCCCGACACGGTAGATTGGTACACCGTGTAGGACGCTGCATTCACCGCAGCTTCCCAGTTCAATGTTACGACGGCATCTCCGCCGACTGCGTTCAAACCGATCGGCGTTTCAGGCGTTGGAATTGGCGTTGCTGTCGGTGTTGCTGTCGGTGTTGCTGTCGGTGTTGCTGTCGGTGTTGCTGTCGGTGTTGCTGTTGGTGTTGCTGTTGGTGTTGCTGTCGGTGTTGCTGTCGGTGTTGCTGTCGGTGTTGCTGTCGGTGTTGCTGTCGGTGTTGCTGTCGGCGACACCGTTGGAGGTGAAGTCGGCGCGTTTGTCGGTGTTGGTACGCTTGTCGGTGTAGCGGAAGAAACAGCCGACGGTACTGGGCTCGGACTTGTCGACGGCAGCGCTAATCGCTGAGCCTCATTCCAATAGAACTCTTTATTCTTCATTAACTCGTAAGCAAGCCTGGCCGCCGCTTGCCGCTCTGCCTTATGCTTTGGTTGAATCATAACATTTCCGTCCGCATCTTCGATTCCGCGGATGAGTCCGATACGGAACGCGAGAGAAAGGTATGGTTTCGCCCAATCCGATACAAGCTCCGAATCGGTGAATACGTTTTGCAAATCCATTTTCAGAGCCGTTTCACCAAGACCTAGAGCCCTAATCACAATGACAGCCAGTTCCTCCCTTGTGATAAATGCCTGGGGATCATAACGATCTGATGCGGTTCCGCTAGTTATTCCTGTACTCACAAGAGCGCCTATATAACCGCTATACCAAGCGGAAGGATCTACGTCTGCAAATACGGCCGCTTTATCCGGCATCATCGGCAAATCGAGCAGCTTGGCAATCACCGCGGCAATTTCGGCTCTTGTTATCATTTTGTCAGGCTTGAAGCTCCCATCGCCATAACCCGACAGAATGCCAGCCTCAACTAATGCCTCTATTTCTTTCTGCGAGTATGAGTTAGCAATATCCGTCAGCAGCGAAGCGTCCGCATTAACCTTGCCCTGTGTAAATCCAAAGCCGTATACGGCCAGCATCGATACAATAATAAGCAGCTTTATCGTTCGTTGCCTTATTTTTCTCCCCATGCGTTTCATCAAAGTTGCCACCTTCGTTCTATAATCTATTAATTCACTTTTTTTCATATGGATTATAGCAGGAACAACCGAGTTAATACGATTAACTAAAGTTAATTTTCAAGAGTTTTATCCAATAAAAAAAGAGTAAACACAGAATGAAATCCCGTGTTTACCCCCTGATCTTACACTTACCTTTACTAATTGGAAGGACGATTCATGAAATCAGCAATGTTCACTCTTGCACCTGTCTTAGCGCTCTCTAATGAAGCTAGAACCATGGCCATACTGTAAATATTGTCGCTGCAATCCGTCTCCGCCTTGCGGTTCTCCTCAAGGGATGCGAACATATCGTCAAGGCAGCCCTGATGGAATGTATGGTTCATCTCCGGCAAAGCAACCGTCACCCGCTCAAAGTCGCGAATGAATTTACCCGTTTGGTCGCTTGCCGCTACAACTTCCGCATACGGTTCGCCATGTCCGTCCCAAATCGCAGTGCCTCGCTCGCCGGTTACTCGCCACGAAGCTTCCCATGACGTTTGCGCGCCTTCCGCGCACCACGAGCCGCGGTAGTTGAACACCGAGCCATCCGACATTTCAAAAATACAAATTGCGTTCGCGTTGCCCTCATACCAAGAACCTGCCGGGTTGAACTCATGGCAATAAACGGACACCGGATTCGCGCCGATAATATAACGCGCTTGGTCGAACGTATGGATTGCCATATCGAGCAGCAGCGGACTTTCCATTGCATCGCGGAAGCCGCCGAAGTGTGCGCCGATAAAGAAGTCGGCACCGACGAAACCTGGCTTGCCGATCGCACCGCCGGTTACGATCTCGTGGAAAGCGCGGATGCGCGGATCGAAACGTCGGTTTTGCATAACGGCATGAGTACGTCCCATTGATTCGCTAAGAACAACGATATCGCTACATTCGGAGATCGTCTCCGCTAGCGGCTTCTCGCCAAATACATGGCAGCCGTGCTTCAGAGCCGTTGTCGCAATCGCATAATGGCTTGCGGGAATCGTTACATCGAATACCATATTCGCTTCCGTAGCCGTTAACGCTTCATGTAGATCTGTGAAGGTCGGACAAGCAAGCCCATGTCGATCCGCCATCGCTTGCGCGAATTCTTGCTTTATATCTACGAGACCGACAATCTCGGCATCCTCGCGTTCTTTTGCATAGGAAACCCAAGTATTCGCCATGCCTCCGCAGCCAGCTACGACGATTCGATGCTTAATTGCATTGGATACTGTCATTATACGTTACCTCTCTTCCTCTAATTGGGTTGCCTGTCGAATCTATACCGGATTCGGTACAAAATCACCGCCGCGGCAACGTTTCAAATAATTCAGCGCATGCACTTGTCCTGTCATTTCTAGTTCATCTTTGTATACCGGATCATGCCAGCCCTCGATATTGATTTGACCTTGGTAGTTCGCTTGGCGAAGGATCGTAATAATATCCGCCCAGTTCGTATCGCCGAAGCCCGGCGTGCGATGCCATACGAATGGTTTTGGTCCGTGGATACCGTGTTCTTTCACGACATCCCATGCGATCGTCGCATCTTTGCCATGCACATGGAACACTTTATCTACCCATTTGCGCAACTGCGGAATCGGATCGATCAAGCTGACCATTTGATGGCAAGGCTCCCACTCTAATCCGAGGTTGTCAGCCGGCACGGCATTGAACATCATCTCCCAAGCCGTCGGGTTATGGGCGATATTCCAATCTCCGCTTGCCCATGTGCCGCCCATATCGCAGTTCTCGAAAGCGATTCGAACGCCGCGGTCAGCCGCTCTGCGCGACAACTCGCCGAACACTTGCTCGAACTTCGGAATCGAGGCATCGATAGACTCGCCAGTCAGACGTCCGGTAAAGCCGGATACAATGTCTGCCCCGAATAGATGCGCGTGGTCGATCAATCTCTCCCAGCTAGCAAGCGTATCTTCGTTGCCGTTCGTTCCCGTCAGCGGATTGCCGAATACGCCAACCGTCGATATAACAAAATCATGTTCTTCAGCAAGCTCTCTGACCCGCTTCGCGGTTTCTACAAGATCCGTCTGGCCCGTTGATTGCCAGAAAGTTAAGCTAAACGATTCAAAGCCGTGACCTACGATTTGCGGAATGACTCTAACCGCATCCCCGCCGCCTACTAAGGTTCCAATGCGTAATTTATTTACCATCTTGAATACCACTCCAATATTGGCTTATAGTTGAATGAACACCCTTATTATAGCGCTGTCATTTTTCGATTACTCTATATAATCTTGTGCATTACTAGTCGGATCTTGTGTTGGAGGGTAAATGATGAGCTATCCGAAGGAACTATGGGAAAATACGCATATCGAGCATAAAACGCACCCGGTTCAGCTGTTCCGCAACCGATCCGGCGACGTGAAGCCTAATGACTGTATTCTCTATCTACACTGGCATGAACACTTCGAAATTATCGTCATGCGCCAAGGCAGCGCTTTGTTCCATATTGATAGCCGACCGTATGTGGCAAATGCCGGAGATGTGCTGATTATTCCAGGCGGAGGATTGCATGTCGGTTATGCGCTTCGTTACGAAGAGGTCATATTTGATTGCCTTGTGTTCAACGCTTCATTGTTCAACGACTGGGTGCATGACCCTGTGCATACGCAATACGTAGCCCCTTATTTGGAAGGACGATCCCAGTTTCCGGTTAAACCTGTCGAGCACGACGAACAGTTCCAGGCTTACTATCCCATGCTGCAGCAGGTAATCGATGAAATTAATGCAAAACGTCCAGCCTACCAGCTGATCGCCAAGTCGCAGCTGCATGCTTTGTTCACGCTGCTCTCGCGAATGTTCCTCCCGCAGCAAACTGCCGGAAAAGGGAACGAGCCCTATTCGGCGAACCGCGATCGGTTCAAGGGACTGATTCGTGTCATCGAGACAAACTTCGAATCCAAGCTGTCGGTCGAGCAGGCAGCGGCTAAGGTCAACTTGAATCCGTATCACTTCTGCAAGCTGTTCAAGAAACTAACAGGCCGCACCTTCATCGAGTACGTCAACGTCAGCCGCATGAATGAAGCGGAGCGCCTGCTGCGCGACACCGATCTATCCGTCACCGAGATAGCGGGCAAGGTCGGCTGCGACAACCCGAACTATTTTACAAAGCTGTACAAGCAGTACAAAGGAACAACCCCGTCGCAGACGCGGCGGAAGTAGTTTGTCGCATTCCCAAGTACTATGTCAATACAGCTTCCAGTCAACCTAAGATTAGAAGTATTTATTTCGTTACGGACACAGATGCCGCTTATCACTCTATTTTGTATTATTAGGGTTCATTGCGGACACGCTTGACTCTATTTACTTAATAACCTATCGTTTGAGCATTAATTAGGTACAGAACTTAATAGCTAAGTGCTTCTGAGTCCGCAACGCACACAAATAAACCTAAAAACACCAATTAAGGTCTTTTCAGTCCGCAAGTTCAACCTTTGCCAATCAACCAACTGACACACACTCTTGCTGATTTAAGAAGTAAGAGATATACTGTCACCATAGGTCGTGAAGAACACGCCGCTACGATATGAGCCCCCTTATGGGAGTGCTTGCATCATAGCGGCGTGTTTCATTTTATACAAGCTAGAGGAGTGTGATAAGTATGACTAGATTTCAGTTGAAATACGATCAATGGTTGCAAGCAAATATTGAAGCAGAAAGCAATCCTCGAAGGAAAGAATTGTTGTGTAAAGGGCTCGGACACGGTACGGTAGAGTTTCTGCGATATGTTTGGCTTCCAGCGGTGGGCAACTTCGATCATTTGTTTCCTGAGTGGGAAGTTCGCGACTTCGGCAGCGGCTATCGTTATCTCGATCTCGCTTATATGCCGGGAGGTGCAAAGGGAGGGATTGAAATCCAAGGCTACGGCTCGCATGCCAGAGACCTTGATGTCAGGCGGTTCAAAGATTTATGCAGAAGGCACAGCTTGTTATCGCTCGATGGTTGGACATTTCTTTCAATCGCTTATCCATCGATAATGGATGAACCGCAGCAATGCCAACAACTTGTGCTAGCTTTTATCGGGAAGTTTATTTCCACTAATGTCGCTTCGGAACTTAACTGGTTAGAAGCTGAAACACTTCGATTCGCGAGACGTTTGCTGCGACCATTCACACCCGCCGAACTTACCGCCCACCTCCGTGTCACGGTTCGTCATGCAAGACGTATATTGAACTCCTTGGTGGAGCTGCAGCTCATTATTATCGCCAACGGCCAGCGACGCTCAAAAACTTTTATGATAAAAATGTAACTATCCACTTCCGTTACGGACTCAGATGCACGTATTAGGCCATATTGGAGGGAAAGCATGAAGTTGCGGACTGAGATAACTCTAACTAATCAAAAGCAAACAAAACGGAGGCTCAACTCCTCCGTTAGGGACAGCTGTGTCCGTAACTCGTACAATTTGCCTACTTTCCACCATTTAGAGTCCACTCGGTCCTCAACAGTCAGTAACGTAAAGAAAATGTGTTAAAACCAAGCCTAGTTACCTCCAACACACCTACACCTACACCTACACTCCCACTTCCGTTACGGACTCAGATGCACGTATTACGCCATATTGGAGGGAAAACGTGAAGTTGCGGACCGAGTTGACTCTAACTAATCAAAAATAAACAAAACGGAGGCTCAAACCCTCCGTTAGGGGCAGCTGTGTCCGTAACTCGTACAATTTGCCTACTTTCCACCATTTAGAGTCCACTCGGTCCGTAACAATCGGCAATGACACCATGAGCACGACTTCTATACGAAAGAATCACTCCATAAAGGCAATTTGCATACAATACACCAGCTTTATGCATAGACGATTGTCTTGCTCATGAAGAACAATGGAATGCGCCTACTAATAAGGAGTGAATCAACATGTCAATATTTCCTCCATTCGGACCACCGGGTTCGCAAGGCGGCGGACTGCCGCCATTCGGACCGCCGGGTTCGCAAGGCGGCGGACTGCCGCCATTCGGACCACCGGGTTCGCAAGGCGGCGGACTGCCGCCGTTCGGACCGCCGGGGCCGCCGCCTCCGCCATTCGGTCCTCCATCGCCTCCGCCAGGTCCTCCAGGTCCTCCGGGTCCTCCAGGTCCGTCGGGATCGCAGGCACCTACTGCGCCGCCGCCCCAATTCGTTCCACCTCGGCCGCAGGCTACTGCATTCGCCGTTGATCCGGGAGCCATTCGCAGATGCTTGTTCCGCAATACGTATATATGGCTCAGAAACGGCAATCAGTTCTGGTATTTCCCGGTCTTCGTAGGCCGCAATTCGGTTGCCGGCTTTAGATGGAACGGATTTTTCTGGATGTATGCAGGTTACGACCTGAATCTCGTAGAGTCGTTCACATGCTTCTAAGTTCATAAAAAAGGGCAATGCAGGCTGACGGCTGACGTCCTCTGCATTGCCCTTATTCATTCAATCGCGAAGCGCCAAATGCGTCGGCAGCCCATCGATGCTCCGCATGTTTTTCTCCTGCCAGTAATCTTCCAACCCTTCAGGTCCCTTCTGCTCGGCCCAGCGCTTCAGCGTATCTCGATCACTCGTATAGTCCATGAACGGTACGGCAAAGCCGCAAGACGTCTGAACCTTATGGATATCGATCGTCACGATCTGCCTCGCGCCCGGAAGCGGATTAAACAACGGATATAGCTGCTCCCACTGCTCCGTTCCCGGCAATATAACCGTGCCTTTTCCGTATAAGCGCAAAATCAGCGGTGCCCCCTCGAACGCACAGAACATAATGGTAACTCTTCCGTTCTCCATAATATGAGCGCTCGTTTCATTGCCGCTTCCCGTCATGTCCAAATAGGCAACCCGATTGGGCGATAACACGCGTAAAGCATCATGTCCTTTAGGAGAAAGATTAACATTCCCCTCCTCCGATAAAGGGGCTGAGCCTACGAAAAAAATATGCTGCTTGGCGATAAACCCTTCATGCTGCGGCAGCATGGAATCGAATTGTTTTCCCATACCGATATCTGCTCCTTCCATCACGTCGTCCAATCCTTGGAAGATCAAGGTTATCTAAATGCTACTACAAAATCCGGCGACGTGAAATACTTATTTCAGGAACAAATCCACAACATACAAGGTTACTCCAAGAACGATCAGCAGCCACCCGAACACGTTCGAGACCTTCCCCTCCTTGTGCATGTTGTTTTTCTTAAAACCTTTAACGTCGACCTGCAAAATAAGAACGCCGCAGGCCAGAGTTAAAAATATCGCGTAAATGAGATAACTCGTCGTATATCCGCTGCCTATCATCGTCTCCATACGCCTCCAAGCCCGCTTCGCAGCCCTTTATTTTGCCTTCATGCCGATCCGGCGGATTTTCGTAACGACATGGACCTCGAAGGTTGCGTCCGGATACATCCGTTCCCATTTCTCCTTCGTCCCGATTTGCCGCATCCAATAACCCGGCTCTTTGGCTCTCACGTATTCCCCAAAACCGAATATATCGGATTTCTTCTCCTGTGTTTTTCGAATGATGTTTTCATAAAATTTGACCGATGCCTCTCCCTGTTTCTGTTCAATCTGCGTTAATATGCCGGGATTGTCCAGCGATAAGCTTTCGCCCCCGATTACTTCTTCCACATTCACCTCGAGCATGACGTCGATTACAAAATGAGGCGTGCCGCTATTGATACTGACCTTGATCTTCGAGCTGCGATGAGCGACGTTCGTAATGACGGTACCGGTCGGACTGTCCAACTTAATGACTGCGCGATATCCGGCCGGATTCACGCCGCGAAGTCCCAGGTAGCCGGCAATTTCGAGAGGTTTAGTGGTGCCTACCATTTTCTGTCCTTTGAAATAAGCTAACCCTTTTATCTCGACGTTGTCGCTTTTTTTGAGCTCGACATACGGCAGGAACCCCTCTTGTCCCTTCTTGGACATGTTACTCCAAAATATTCCGATATAATCCTTAGGAAACTTCCCCATTCTTATGCCTTCATCCAAGGTGGACATCAAATATAACGTCGGGATTCGTTCTAGTTTCGGCGAGGCTTTCATTAGCTCAATCGCTTTTCCCTTGGACACCATTAACCAAGCCATTCTTCGAACCTCTGAGTTCCGGCGAAAAAAATCGTTGATGTTGGCGAGTCCCCGTTTAGCGACTTCCTCGGAGATAACGATGACTCGAAGATGCCCAAAAAAAAGCTTGCTCGAAACCTGCTGCTGCAAATTCATAAACGCATCGTCGATAGAGTGTCCGAAGACGTCAACCACCCACAGCGTTTGCTCCGGATTTCCGCTTGCTCCGCCTCCTTCGCCTGGTCCCAGCGGAATTCTGCCCGGCAGTGCAATCTGGATCGCAACGTGGACCATATCTTTGCCGGGAGCCGGCAGCGAGCCTTGCACGTGAGTCACCTCACTCTCAACCTCTTCCTCTTCTTCGCTCGCCGTATCGATCGATACACCGAGCACGACCGCACGTTCGTCGATCTCGACGCGATCCCAGCAGCCGCTTAACAGAATGGAGGAAAGTAGAAGCATACTAACGATATGAATGTGTTTCCATATCCTATTGGTCCGCAACAGGCTTCCCTCTCTTCTTGCGCATGAGCGATATCATGATGAGCAAGGCTGGATATCCAATCGTAATACATAAGCCAACTCGGCCCACCAGTTCAACGATGTTATACATTTGGACGATATTCTGCGGCATCATGGCCATTGCGAAGACGAAAGGAAGCATGAAGAAGGAAAGCATCTTATGATCGCCTAATCGGAATAGCTGCCGCATCGCATAAAGTGTCAAAAAGTAGCTCGTCAGCAAAGTCGTAAACACGGCCGTCACCCAGACGGCCAGAAAAGCGGCGTCAAGCCGTTCCAATACGTTAGCCGGCAGCGAAGTCGCTTTCGCAAGCTCCAGCGTCGGCCAGAGCAAATTTTTAATCTCTTCCGCACCAAAGACGCCGACGGCTGCCGCAACGATAACAACGTACAGGCCGCCCCCGATCATCATCCCCCACAGCCCAGACTTGATCGCTTTGCGCGGTGCAAGCATGTAAGGAATAACCAACGTCATGATGAAATTTCCCTGAAATAAAGCAGCGATCGTCAGCACGCCTTGCATGACGCCTTGAGGCTTCTGAATCATAATCGGGTAAAGATTGATTACCTCCGCGTTCTTCAGAGAGAGCGCTACGATTAACAGCCCCGGAACAAGCAATAGAGGAAAATAAAAATAATGCATATATGCGAAAGTCGTAATCCCGTTTCTCGTCGCAATGGCAGAAAGCAGAAGCATGACGATTACCGTTATCTCCACGGGCGTCGATTTCAAGACTGAGGTTACGACCACCTCGCCGAATTCACGTGCCGCCAGAGACGTCAACACAGCGAAAAATCCGATTATAGAAATACTTCCAATCGAGGCCAGCCATCTGCCGATTAAATCCTCGCTATATTGTATGATCGACTTCCGGGGAAACCGGATGCCAAGCCAAATAACTAACGAAAGTCCTATCGATCCGAGCAACAAGCCGATTAGCGTAACTAAAGGCGCCGCAKAATCAGCCGCGCGGACGGCAAACAGAGGCAACGGCAATACGCCTACGCCTATGACCGTACTGCCCATAATAGCACCTGCCTGCATCGCTGTTATTTGGCGGGATTGATTCATTGCTCCGACTCTCCTTCGTTATCGTTTATGGCTGGTTGCAGCAGCTCCGGCTCGCGCCCTGATGGCGAGGGCTGCTGTGGCTGTTCGGCGAATCTTGTTTTATTAGCCGTTTGAAGAAAGAACGGCCTTTCTTTTAACCACGACAGCGGCCCCCGGATAATTAAATCCTTCATGCCCGAATAGCTTCCTGGCACGAGCGGGCTTAAGTAAGGAACGCCGAACGATCTTAGCGACAGTAGATGGTTGGCAATCAGGATCAATCCGATCATAATGCCGTATAGCCCGAATATTCCGGCCATAATGATTAAAGGAAAACGCAGCAGGCGCAAAGCGAGTGCCGCATTGTATGCCGGCGTGGCGAATGAGCCAATTGTCGTTAACGCGATGGTAACGACCGTAATCGGACTGGAAAAACCAGCCGCTACTGCCGCTTGTCCGATAACGAGCACGCCTACAATGGAAAGCGCCCCGCCGACCTGCTGCGGCAGCCTAATTGTAGCTTCTCGCAGTACCTCCATCGAGGTTTCGATGATCAACACCTCTATTACAGCCGGAAACGGAACGCCCGCGCGCCCCCCCGCTACCGCTACCGCAAATTCCGTCGGGATAAGCTCCGGATTGAAGGAAATGATCGCCACGTACAAGGACGGGAATATGAGCGAAAACATTAGCGCGACCAACCTCGCCAGCCGAATGGCGCTCATCAGCAAATATCGTTCCGTATAATCCTCAACCGTCTGATAGAACTGATTGAATACCGTTGGAACGACAAGCGCAAGCGGCGAGCCGTCCACGAGAATGGCAACTCTGCCTTCCAACAGATTGGCGACGATCTTATCCGGCCGCTCTGTATATTGAACCTGGGGAAACGGGGACATATGATTGTCTTCTATGAACTGTTCCAGATAACCCGAATCGAGCACGCCGTCAATATCGATTTTCGACAGCCGGCTGTTCACTTCCTTAACCAGATCGGAATTCGTGATCCCGTCCATATAACATACGGCGACCTTGGATTTGGTCCTCTGCCCGATCTCCGTCGATTCGATGCGTAAATCCGGTGATTGAAGCCTGTAGCGAATCAGCGATATATTCGTGCCGAGCAGCTCGACAAAGCCTTCGCGCGGACCGCGAATAACTTGCTCTGTTGCGGGCTGGTCAATGCTTCGCGACTCGATCTGGCGCGTTCCGATCACGAACGCCTGATCGACGCCTTCGATAGCGACAACCGTTCCGCCGCGCAGGATTGCATCCACAAGCAAAGCGACTTTGTTTTCCAGCAGCGCCTCGCTCTGGTATAACGTATCATTGATTAGAATGTCTTGCAGCTCATCGACCGCGATCGTTCTGTCCGTCAGATGGATCGGCTTATACATGAGCGGTTTCATGATATCTACGTTAATGTTCGTATGGTTGACGAGGTTCGTATAATAAAACAACGCTGCTTCATGCTGGCCGAAGATACGAAAACGCCGTGTAGTCAGATCCGTATTCGTCCCGATCAGCTTCGAAATGAAAGCAATCGTATCCTCAAGGCTCCCATTGATCAAATCATCCTTATGGCTTGCAAGAAATTGACTGGGTGGCGTATCCGTCGAATTATAAACATGCTTCTTTTTTTTCGTTCCATGAAAAATAGGCAATTGCTCATCTCCTTCTCCGCCGGGGCTCTATTGCAGTTCGGACATTATTAGTAGCATTTGCGCGGCCATGCAAAATTATCCATGACAAAAAGCCGTCAGCAGGATCATGTCCTGCAGACGGCTTAAATTAATCGCGATTGCTTCAATTATTAATATTCAGTTCTCAGCGGCGATGACGCCTTTCTTCAATATCAAATTCGCATACAATGCGCTCTCGCCGGTGGCAATAATGGCATACGCCTTCTTCGCCCGTTCGTAGAATGCGAATCGCTCCACTTCCTCGAATGGAGAGTCCAGCCCCGTATGCTTCGCAATGATTGAACCATAATTGGCCCAAATCGGCGTTTCAACCGTGTCGCCGGGAACGACCTGCATAAGAGCCGCCGGCTTATCGACGTATTGGTCCAGCGGGAACAGCTGAAGGATCGCATCCAGCAGCTCGGGCACATGATGCCCGTCTGCGCGTATGAGCCGCTGAGCATGGCTTGCTGCCGGAAAATTACCGTCCGCAAGCACGATCTCATCGCTATGCCCCATCTCCATAAGCACTTTAAGCAGCTCAGGAGAAATGAGTTTGGATATTCCGATTAACATCGTTGCAAGCTCCTCTCCTTATAAGTGCAACTGCATGAACCGCTCATATGCCGTTTCCAAGCCTTGGATATCGGTTGATTCCTCCGAGGGTAAATAGACTCCCCCAGGGAAAGATCTGGAGACAACTATTCGCGCCTCCATCAAGTCGGCACAATGTCCTAGCGACACAAGCTGCATGAGCATATTGCCAATCGCGCTCGCTTCAACCGGGCCGGTCCATACCGGCCTGCCGATCGCATCGGCCGTGAATTGACAAAGCAGCTCATTTTGAATGCCGCCGCCTACCATATGCAGCCCGCCGAACGTATGACCCGTCAAGGACTCCAATTGTCCAAGCACTTGCCGATAACGCAATGCGAGACTTTCAATGACGCAACGCATGATTTGACCTTTCGTCTGCGGAACAGGCTGACCGGAATGTTCGCAATAGCTTTGAATTCTAGCAATCATGCCTCCAGGCGCATAGAACAAATGGTTATCGGGCTGTATCAGGCTGCGGAAAGGCAACTCTTCCTTGGCCAGCTCAACAAGCTCGCCGAAGTCAAGCGTAGAACCCTGCTCCTCCCATTCGCGCTTGCACTCCTGCACAATCCAGAGACCCATAATATTTTTGATCAGCTGATACGTATCGCAAGCGCCGCCTTCATTCGAGAAGTCAAGCGCCATCGCTTCCGGCGTGACGACGGGATGCTGCAGCTCGCTGCCAAGCAGCGACCATGTGCCGCTTACAATATAAGCGAACGGTTCAACCCTGGTAGCCGGAATGGCCGCAACGGCAGACTCTGTATCATGCGTTCCGACGGCAACCGCCTCGATTGGCGGAACATCGAGCTCGGAGCATACCGCTGAAGTTAGCGGAGCAATACGCGTTCCAGGCTTAACCAAAGCTTGGAACAGCCTGCTTGGAATTCCTAATTGCTCCATGAGTTCGACGTTCCAAGCTTGCGTCTGAGGCAGCAACAGCTGCGTCGTCGTCGCCATCGTGAACTCGTTTACCTTCGCTCCCGTAAGGAAGTAGGTCAGCAAATCCGGAGTAAGGAGCAGGGTGTGCGCCGCCTCAAGCTTAGGCGAACCTGCTTTTTTCATCGCATAAATCTGATTAATCGTATTGAACGGCATGAATTGCAGTCCGCCCTGCTCATAAAGGTTTTCCTTGCCGATAAGCGCTGCGAGCTCTTCTACGATACCTTCGGTCTGCGGATCACGGTAATGATACGGATTGCCGAGAAGCTCGCCGTTCGAATCCAGCAGCCCGAAGTCGACGCCCCATGTGTCGATGCCGAACGTTTGCGGCTCGAAGCCGTCCTGGAAAGCCCGGCGAATCGCCGACTTCAACTCTTGCAGCAGTCGTAATATATCCCAATGCAGATGGTCGCCTACCGCAATCGCATCATTCGGAAAACGATGAATTTCGGTAACCTTAAGCTTCGGCCCGCCATCGCCATCTCCCGAGATAAGCTCGCCAATCAACGCTCTGCCGCTGCTCGCGCCAAGGTCGAATGCGAGCACGGATGCCAGCTTATTCATCCTTTCGACCTCCTGACCGTCATTTCATCTTTTGCAGCAATTGGATGCGGTAAGCTTCGCTCTCCAGCGAAGCGATTTCTTCGAACTCTTCTTTCGTGAGCACTTTCGGCTCGCGGATCGCTTTGGCGATTAAGAAAATTTTCGCGCTCTCCTCCACGACCTCTGTCCGATAATACGCCTCGCGCAGGTTGCGCCCCGACGTCACGAGACCGTGATTGCCAAGCAAGACCGAGCTTGCTTGACCCGCGACCTCAACGTAGGCGTCGGCCAGCTTGTCGGTCGTGGGCAACACATAAGGGACGTACAACGTTTTGCCCACTAATGCAGCCTGGTCTGGGAACATAATCGGCAGCTCCTGCTCGACAAGCGTGAAGGCGATACAATATGGAGGATGCGTATGCACGATTGCGCCCATATTCGGATTGGCCCGATACGCATACAGATGCATGAGCACCTCCGAGGATGGACGCAGACCGATATCCGTTATTTCGCCCGACTCGATATCGACCTCGACCCATTGCTCAGGCTCGACCTCATCCAAAGCGAAGCCGCTTGGGGACAAATACATTTTACCTTCATGCCTTGCGCTAATATTGCCGCCTGGTCCGACAACGAGCTTATTCGTGACCGTCTTGCGGGCATACTTGCATAATTCTTCGCGAATGGCTAAGCTGCTCATTTGATACCCTCCATCAGTAGATCGTTTGTATTATTTATAAAGCGGTCCGAAGTTGTTGCAAGCGCGGTAGTCGGCGCCTTCCGAATCGGCCGTGCCGAACAGACCCCAGGCGCGCGGACGGAATTGTCGATCCTCCGGCACGTTATGCATATTCACTGGAATACGCAGCATCGACGCCAGCGTAATGAGATCGCCGCCGATATGTCCGTAGCTGATCGAGCCGTGATTAGCTCCCCAATTGTTCATGACTTCATATACCGACTTAAACGCACCTTCGCCTGTTACGATAGGGGCGAACCAAGTCGTCGGCCAAGTCGAGTCCGTCCGTACATCAAGCGTATCGTGAACAAGGTCAGGCAGCTCGACCGAATAACCTTCTGAGATTTGGAGCACAGGTCCGATCCCTTTCACGAGATTGATGCGGGACATCGTCATAGGCATGCCGCCCTTTGTCAGGAAGTCGGAGGAATAGCCGCCGCCGCGGAAATATTCGACCGATGCCGGACGCCATGAAGTCGCATCCAGACACGCCTGCGCTTCCTCGGAGCTAATCTCCCAGAATGGCTTCAGCGCCGGCTTGCCGTCCTTCGATTGTTGACCCGTTCCGTCAAGCGCCGCAGGTCCGGAGTTGATTAGATGCAGCAGGCCGCCTGCCGCTTCTCCTGTCAGCTTGTAGCCAGTAACGCGTTCAACCGATTCCGGACTCCAGTAGGTGCGCACGTCCGCGAAGATTTGCGCCGTATTCGTAAGCAGATAACCGAACAGCATAACGGCGCCGTTCAGGCTGTCGTTCTCCGTCGCCACCATATACGGAGCGCGAATGCCATTCCAGTCGAACGAAGAATTCAGCATAGCCTCCATGAAGTCGCCGTTTGGAAAATGGTCCGTCCATTGCCGCTGCCCTTGGAAGCCGGAGACGATCGCATTATGTCCCATAGCCTCTTCCCCGAAGCCAAGCTCTGCTAGGCGAGGATTGCCAACCATGAGGTCGCGCGCGATTTGCGTCATTTTTACAACCGTTTCCCAGTCTCTATCCTTACGCTCGCGGGATGTCTGCAAATGGTCGGGATTGTTGTCCTTACCCTCGATACAATTCTCTTTCACCCACGTAAGCGCTTTCTCAAATTCCACGCCGTCATATATATTTTCTTCCATACGTCTTACGAACTCGCTCATATCGATATATTCGGTGCGCATGCCGAGGTATTCTTGGAAGAAAGCATCGTTTACGATCGAGCCGGCAATACCCATTGATACCGAGCCCATCGACAAATACGATTTGCCGCGCATAATAGCAACTGCCAGACCCGCTTTTGCGAAGCCGATCAGCTTATCCTTCACGTCATAAGGAATCGATGTATCGCCCGCATCTTGCACATGCTCGCCATAAATGCCGAATGCCGGAAGACCTTTTTGCGCATAACCGGACAATACAGCAGCGAGATACACGGCGCCCGGACGCTCCGTTCCGTTGAAGCCCCATACTGCTTTCGGGATGGACGGATCCATATCCATCGTTTCCGTTCCATAACACCAGCAAGGCGTTACGGTTATCGATACCCCTACGCCTGCTTTGAGGAACTTATCCGCGCAAGCAGCCGCCTCTGCAACTCCGCCGATGCATGTATCCGCTATCACGCATTCCACTGGCTCGCCGTTCGGATAACGCAGATTAGCCGACAAAAGCTCGGCCGTTGCGATCGCCATGTTCATCGTCTGCTGCTCCAGCGATTCCCTTACCCCTTTGCGTCTGCCGTCAATAGTCGGGCGAATTCCGATCTTCGGAAAACCGCTTTGAAACCGATTATTTGCTTCTGTCATGTCAGAACAACCTCCATAGGATCAAAATAATGTTACCGATAACCTTAAAATAACAAGCAAAACGGTTGCTGTCAACGACTAGTTTTCGTTATGATAGAACGTAAGAGAAATCAAAGAACATGCGGAAGCTAACGTTAAGGGGTTAATGAGATGGTTACGATMTATGATATAGCGGCCAAAGCGAATGTATCGGCAATGACCGTTTCTAGAGTTATCAATAACACGGGGAAAATCAGTGAGAAGACACGGGCAAAGGTAAAGCG
>NZ_JBFRGE010000095.1:0-21340 GCF_052115185.1 Paenibacillus sp. 2TAB19
GTGTATGGTGTATGTGAACGTGAACTAGACCTTTGGGTAATCAACTACTACAACATTTTCCAGCAGACCATCTAGTGATTTTACAAATTCCTGATGGACAGGATGAGGTCCATATGAACGAAGTGAAACAAGGCTATCGAATGTAACCCGTAATCCGAGCGTGTAGCCGTGTACATTTTCCTTTTCTTCAGTTACATTTATGCCTGCGCTTATATCGAGAATTCCGGGGATACGATCCTGAAACCCGAGCAATTGACCCAGCAGTTCCTGTTGCTTGGCAGGTGTGACATTAGTATTAAACTTGAAAACGACGAGATGTTCGTACATAGATTTTTACCCCCTATTATCATTTGATTATAGTGTTAAAGTATCGTTCTCCGTTAACGAAATGCATTTTATTTTTTAATATATGTAATGTCAAATCCCAAAGAGCATCGAATAACTCTTCTCTAGTCCATGCAGTATACATCGCCGTTATGATATTGGACAGTCCATTTAAGATCTTCTTTACCAAATCGGCCAATATACTCTGTTTCTATAGCAAATTCTCGTTGCAGCTTATTTAACTCAAGCAAATCTAATATGTCTAAATTATTTAATGAATTAGTAATACTAGCTAAAGAACACCATTCACTTATGATCCTAAGCATTTCTGTTGGTATTCTATTCAAATCCTCTTCGATAATTTCTCTCTTCACGCCCTCACCTCACAACTCTAAATTAACACTAGCGGAACAAGTAGCATTCCGTATCAATCAATGATACCATATATTGGAATTATCCTGCCCGTTAGTTCAATAAAACTTCCCTGCTGATCACCGACATCGAGATACCATACTCAAATATCTGTTTCCAGTGACATGCTCTTAAGGGCTGTATTGGGCATCGTACATATTGTCGGGAAAGTTACAAAGTTCTTGTCACCTATCGGGAATAGTTCTCTTGAAATCGGAAAGATGTGATCCACTCTCGTTAAATGCAGTTGGTAAATAACAAGTTAGATGATGCAGTTAAATGGATTGTTACGCGGTCAGACTCGCATCTTGTATTAATACGCTACAGATGGAGTGCGGCTAACATATGCATTTTCAATGTCGAAAATCCTGTCCTATCAGCTTATCTTTATTATCTTTCTTGATCTTAGTTTACTAGTTTTGTTGTACGGCGGCAGTGATTTGGTCGATCGGATACTTGAGCTGGCAGGGCGAACTCATCACACTCAGCGGTGGCGAAATCGGCGAGTTAACCGGCAAGATCTATGACACGGTAACCGGTATTCAGAAGGGTCAGCTGGAGGATACGCTCGGTTGGACGGTAAAGCTCGATTAATTTCCGCCAAAACGGCGGATGGGGCATTTGCTTTTCGTAAGCAAAAGTCCTCCTCTAGGTACCGCATCGTTCCATGATTACAATACTCGCAATAGCCCGTTTTTGTCGACTTTTGCGCCATTTGCAGCCCATCCCAAACCTATGTACGGTAAAGTTCCCGTTCCAAGCCTGCTGCGGGATTTTCCGAAACAACTTGCCATTACTTATGATACGGTTCATCGAGCTGTCTATATCGGCAATTTTTAAGATAATTATGGCAGGAATTAACAATTAATTGTCGAATGTTTAGAGAGGAAAAATGTTTGAGGAGGAAAATGAATGCCCACGAGTACATCCCGAATTATAATAAATGCACTTGCTGAGCGGGTTTGGGATACGATAACTAATCCTGAATGGGTCAAACAGTGGCAGTACGGCAGCGACCTTATAACCGATTGGCAAATCGGCAGCGGTATTCGTTTTCGAATGGAATGGGATGGCAATGTTTATGAACAGTGGGGCACGGTGCTAGAGTTTACACCTTTTCAGTGTCTCCGATACTCCCTCTTCGCTCCACGTCCCGGCTTGGAGGACAAACCCGAAAATTACTTCACGATGAGCTATTTCTTGAGTAAGGAAAGGGATGGCACCTTGCTGACGATTCAACAGATCGACAATCGGCCGGGCTCCGATAGCAGTGATGAGGAAAATGACGTGACTGAGGACGACGAACAATCAGTGCTATTAATACTTAAGCGACTAGTGGAATCCACCAATTGACGAGAGGAAACTCTCAATAGTTAGTGTTAATCTCGAAAACAAATATAAAGCCCAACAAAAACCATTGCACACTTTCGCATTGGTTTTTGTTGGGCTTTATTTCGGATTCAGTTTACATTTTAATGCCCCAGCTACGCACTCTAAGCAAGCTTTCAAGCTCTCTATTATAAACCTTGCCGTTACTTGTGGTAAGGTTCACCGCGTGCGCTCTTAAACTTTTCTGCCCTTTACTTCAATAGAAGCATCAACTGATCCTTAATCAGCTGACGCTTTGCTGTTCTGAACTATCATCTCTCGGTTGCATTGCGAAGGGCTGCCATGCGGCAGGCCTTCGAGGCGGGGAAATCCTTCAATAACCTGCTTCAGTTAAATGATGAGTAGAGATTTGATAATCCCTATTTACAAACCGATGGTCGGTTTTTATAATAAGAATAATAACACTAATCAATCGTTAAAAGAACACGGAGGGAATACTTTGAAACATGAGGAACGTAGGCAGCAAACAACTAGGCTGCTGCTTGATTCGATCAAAGAGCTGATACGGGAAAAAGGGTGTCACTCTGTCACTATGAAGGACATCATGGAAAAATCGGGATTGTCAAAAGGCGCTATCTTCCATTACGTGAAGAGCAAGGATGAGATCTTTGCCTGGGTGCTCCAGGAGCGGCTCGAAGAGACAAACGATCATTTTATGAACGCAGTGGAACAAGGTGAAAAGACGCTCGATGGACCCATGCAAAAGATCATTGACAGTCTTTCCGTGTTGGAAGATGCTCAGGACGTAACGAACAAGGTGCTGATATATTTACTTGGAAAGGAAGATCAACCTATCGTCGCGGAAACTCTCAATCAGTATTATGAGCGGTCTGTTCATTTATCCAAGCAATGGATATTGACCGGCCAACTGCACGGGGTTATTTCGGAATCGATTGATACGGATAAAACAGCCGAAATGTTCGTCCTGCTAACACTCGGATTGCGCGTCCGATCCTCTATTCCTTTAGCTTCGGTTTCTTTCAATACCCAAGATTATTCGTCGTTTATGGTCAATATTTTAAAATCCCGATAAATAGAGATAGAAAGGAAGAATGTATCATGAACTTGTGGTTAACGTTGCATCTAGTTGGAGTCGTGGTATTCGTAGGAAATATCATTATTGCAGCATTTTGGAAAGTTCGTGCGGATTTGTCGAAAAACCCGGCCGTCATTCACAGCACGGTAAAAACGTCATGCTTGCCGATTATCCCGTCGTGATCTGGTTAGGCATTCTCATTCCACTGCAGCGCGGAATGATCCTCCAAAGCGTTCAATGCATAGAAAGTGGGAACATCTCCAATGAATAACATCAAGCTTCCCGCTATTGGGCCATCTTCGGAATTCCCGCGACATCGCTGCCGATCATCATATTATTTCTCATGATAACGAAAAGCTTCTAAACGGAGGGATAAAATGGCACCTTTATTTGCGCTTGTTGTTTCGTTTCTGCTGTTCTGGGTTCTTGGGCTGTTCGGCTGGTCTTATTTCGACAATTGGCATTCTCCGCTTCAGGGAGCAGTGGCCGTCATGCTGCTGCTTACTGCTTCTGCCCACTGGGGAAAAAGACGGCCTGATCTCATTCGGATGATCCCGGTTGCTTTTCCAAAGCCGAATTGGATTGTGACGGCCACCGGGTGGCTGGAAATTGCGGGTGCCTTCGGCATTCTGTTCCCCGCTACCTCCCACGCGGCTTCCATCTGTTTGGCGGTTCTACTCGTGACCATGTTTCCAGCCAATGTAAGGGCAGCCCGGGAAGGATTAACTATCGGTGGAAGACCTACACCTAAACTGCTTGTCCGTACATTGCTGCAGCTCGTGTTTATCGCAGCGGTCCTCTTAGCGGGTTAAGTGTGTGGCTTGTTCATGTAGATCCGTTAATTAACGATACAATTGATTTACAAAGGCAACTTGAACTCACGAAGCCTTTCCTTTATAACCGAACACGTCAAAGTAAGTATGGCTCATCGTTACTAAACTATCCTGCCATTTTGTTCAATGAAAAAAGTGAGCAGCGCCACGGCGGACTGCTCACATTAAGTTGTTGAACTATCGCCTCCCGTTAGTTGAACCCCAGTTATGTCTTCATCGATCCCATCTTTGTTCGATTTTATACTTCTCTTTTATAAAATTTCAATCCAGCTGCTGTTACCATTTCAATACCCGTCATCGTATCAAGCTGAAAGCCTCGATAAGTATCGCCATCGGCAGAGATTTCTAAGGGTAGCACAGCAGTAATTTATGAATAGTGCCTGACTGAGTTATGATACTACGTTCTCCTGCCATTTAGCTTAATGAATAAGGAGCAGCTGCCGCGGCAAACTGCTCCTTATTGAATTTCGTTATCGTTTCCCGTTAGATGAAAAAGCCTGCAGGATCTCGCCGGCAGGCTGAGTAATTAACCGGGTTGTCGCGATCTGAATGAGATCCATAAGACCGATGAATTCCCGGATCGGCTGTCGTCTATATAAACGAAGGCATAAATGAATACAAACTAATTTGACGAAGAGGTGTTTTGAAAATGGCATTAACGTCCGCATTCACGAGCTTCAACCTGCCTGTAAAAAACGTAGAACAATCGAAAGCGTTCTTCACCGGACTCGGATTCGAGCTCAACCCGCAATTCCCCGAGAACGAGATTTCGGTAGCCATCGTGATCGGCGACAACCTGCAGGTCATGCTGATCAATCAAGCATTCTTTAATACGCTCACGGAGAAGGAATTCGTCGATACGAGCAAGTATGCGCAGATGACGATCGCATTGGCCTTCGAGAGCCGGGAAAAAGTCGATCAAATCGTGAATACCGCGGTCTCCTTGGGTGGGAAATTGCACGCTGAACCTGAAGATCATGGGTTCATGTATCATTGGGGCTTCGTAGACTTGGACGGCCATCTGTGGGCCATTAACTACATGAACATGGATGCGGCACAAGGTTAAGGCTAACGGAGAGCACGCTCGTACTAGGTTTCAAAAAGAAAGACGCCGGGCTTCTTCCCCGGCGTCTTCTTCGCGATGATTAGTTTTGTTCGCTATAGGCTTTGAAATTGTCCATGATTGCTTGCCAGCCTGCTTGCTGGAACTCGACGGGATTGGAGCTTTCCGCGTCGAACGTTTCAATGACCTTCGTCTCATTCCCTTGATCGACGAAAGCAATATCCACTCTTCTTCCGTCTTCCATGGTGTAGCCGATCGCCTCATGCCGATTCACGACATCGTAGACGCCGCCAAAATCAAAGCCCATGCTGCCATCCTTCGCTTCCATCCGTGTCAGAAACTTGCCGCCGATCCGCGGATCGTTTTCGGCTCTCGGCGCATGCCAGTCCTCGGACGCTTGATTCCACTTCGTGATGTGATCCGGCTCGGTCCAATAGCGCCATACCTTCTCGATAGGGGCTTGAATGACGGCCTGCACGGTTACTTTCGTCGGTTGACTCGTTTCCATTTTAAATAGACACCTCTCTCATGATATTCGTTGTTTGTTTATTCTCAATGTTATAGACGTAAGTCAATGACGAAATTCATTGGTCAATACGCTCAGGCAGCCCAAATCGCGAAAATAATGGCGTATGAATAAAGTTTTGAACGTGTAGGATTTGATTTTCTTTCGTTTCGATGACGTGGATGCCCCAGGGTACAAAGCCAGAGCCCTCTTTRCCCGGCATATACTGGGCCAACGCTGGATAACCGCCATTCACCGTAATCGGCACAAATCGCGAACCTTCGCAATGCCAGCGAGTAAGCGAGTAGAAGGCGGACAAATCTTCCTTGCCGCGGATCCACATCTCGAAGGGCGGCATCGACATGCAGCCTTCCTCGTGGAACAACGCGACGAGCGCAGCAATATCGAATTGCTCGAAGGCCTCCACATACCGGGACAGCAGCTGCTGCTCCGGTAGATCGACCATGCTGCTGAGCTCATCCGAGCGAAGCTGCGCCCGGTCCATCGTCTCTCGGGCTCTTTGCAAGGCGCTGTTCACCGCTGCCGGCGACATCGCCAACGTTTCCGCGATCTGCTTGGAGGACCATTCAAATACATCCTTCAAAATGAGTACCGCGCGCTGCCGCGGAGGCAAGGTCTGCAGGAGAGCGATGAAGCAAAGTTGAAGGGTATCTCTGCGGACGAGCCGATCCTCCGGATTGCCCCCAAAGTCGGGAGACGGCCAGATCCAGGCAGAGTCCGGCAGCGTGTCGCGCGGCTCGACGATGGCGGCGGCCGGGTCGAACAGGTCAACGGGAAGCGCGCGGCGTTTGGATTGTCTCAGCTTGTCCAAGCACAGGTTGGAGGCAATCCGATATACCCAAGTTTTGAACGAGGAATCCTGTCTGAACGTGCTCCAGCTCTGCCAGACCCGAATACTCGTCTCCTGAACGGCATCATCCGCATCGTCCATGGAGCCTAGCATTCGGTAACAGAACGAGGTTAAGCCCGGCTTCAAGCTTGCAAATAATGGTTCGTCAAATGCGGTCTCGTTCATCGCGGCCTCCTTTTGTCCAGTATCTTTTTTTGCATGGAACCATTTTTACATCGGCAGCAGGGTCATATTCCCATTCATCTATGCTAATCCATTCTTTCTTCAATTGATTAACTTTGGTAGTGACTTTTTGCTCGATATACACATGAATATCGGCCCCCATATTATTCCCCTGCCTTTCATTTAAACAATTCACTAATCCACTTATTTTAACACATATTGGAACTATCCTGCCCTTTAGTTTAATGAAAAAAGTGAGCAAGGCCACGGCGGACTGCTCACTTTATGTTGTTGAATTATCGTTTCCCGTTAGCTCAACGAGGTACGAGATTGTTTCCAGAAATGATACGAGCCACTTCTGAAGGTTTCTAGCTCAACTCTTGGAAACTCTGCCTACCCCGCCGGCGTATTGAGTGCCTCCCGATTGTCCCCTCCCCTCTCCCGCATAGTCGCGTTTTGCAGGAAGCATCGGGTAAGCCGAAATAACTGGATTATATTTTATATTCAAGGTTTTCCTAAGTATCACTAACAGAGTGCGGTGAGTGAACAGAACCACCGGCACTCTGGTTTTTAGTGCTCAGAAAAGGGTAGCAATCGGAGGACACGATACGGCATCGATGAATCGCGGATCTATACCATAGAAGTACCAGTATGATCCGCTCCATCTATATCCTGCCACACCGTCCATATCGACATATGTCGGATAAAACCAGAAGTTCTCGCCAGACCTAAGCCAAACATAGGTGTACTGGTAAAAGCAGTCGACGATATAAGAAACAGCGGGTTTCGGCGGGATGAATGCGGGAGGAGGAGACTGCGGCGGTTGTCTCATGGGTCCTTTATTTCGCATATGAGCCATAACATCACTCCTAGCGGAAGATATTCATGATTTTACATGAAAGTGTACCTTATACTACGTAGGTGAATAGCTACTTGAYTGTACGCATGCCTAATCATAACCATCTTGCATGGTCAACTGCTRCAATTTCTGTCCTCAAACTTAAACTCCACGGAATAGCTGTTATTATGTCCTTCCCGTTAGCTGAACAAAAAGGCAGCCGATCATAATTAGCCGGCTGCCACGGTGTTGTATTCAGCTATCGTTCTCCGTTAGCGGAATCCCCCGGAGGCTTACCGCCGTCATCAGCATTCGGCTGTTGCTGCCGGAGCTTGATCAATTGTTCATACCGTTCGCGGATCTTCGGTATTGCCCCCTCGCTTAACTTTTCGAGCCTCTCAGTTGACAGACGATCGAGTTCCTCTTTCTGCTCAGGGCTGACCTTGTATACTTTCTTCGTTATGACCTCACTTGTTTCATACACCGTTTTCGGTTTCTCTAGATCCTGTTTCTCCTTGTCCATGTTTAAACTCCCCCTTTACTCAATGAAAACGGCAGCCGTCCATCTGCCGCTTTCTCATTAAGTTCCCCGTTAGTTGAATGACAAGTGCCTATCTTTTTTCTCTAATCCATTGATTGAATTTAGTTTCCCTCCATGCAACCCAGCCAATTGGCAGATCAGCAAGTTGGACTAAACTCGGGTCAATGTCTATTACTTCTTTCAACCCCAGTATGCATGCGTCTGATTCACTCATATCTCCACCATCGAGAAACTGCCACATTCCATCATCGTCGTCATGGAACACATATAGTATAGGGCTTTGTCTATTCATAATTTTATGGGTGATAATAACAGCTACATTCTCGGAATCTTCAAATGGCTAAGATATTGCCATAAATACATAACCTCCAGACATATTTAGGCAACAAAGATAGGGTTCAGCTGATATAGCAAGCTTCTCTTTGTTTGTCAGTCTCCAGTTAGCTGAATAAATTTTATTCAAGGTAATCAACTAGACTAACCTTATTCGATTCTAGATAACTAAACAAAAGTTCTATAAAAATGGCAGCGGATTATCTATTCCACTGCCATTTTTTATTGCGATGAGTCGTTGGGATACAGCTTAAGACCGTTCATAACATAGGGACGAACAATGTTTAAAAGCAAATCGGTCCGATCAATTTTCCCAACTGTTAACCAATGAAGTGTTGCGCCATAAATTGCTGAGCCTGTCATGGCCGAAATGATCTCTGTATGGTAATGGTCTGCTCTATAGAAGTTACCCCCTCTCAATAAAATACTTACGATTGTCTGCTGCAACATTTTTTTTATTTTTTCATCTACAATCGTAGCCATCGATTTGGAATCAATTCTGCATATCTGATAAAAATCTATGATGTAGAGGTGTGTGAGCAAGATCAGTTGATCACATATTTCATCTGTAAGTTCAAGTGCATCCATCACTTCGTTTGGAATCATCTCGCGAAAAGTCTGTTCTGTGATCTCTTCCAGCAAAGCATACTTATCTACGTAATGGGCATAGAAGGTAGCTCGGTTAATAGTAGCCCTCTGTGCGATATCGTTTATGGTTATTGAATCAAATCCTTTACTCCGTAGCAATTCTCTGAATGCTTCCCTTATTAACTGCCGTGTGCGCAAAACCCTTGGATCTTGCTGATTTACCATATCCCTGCCCCCAGATTAAGCATCAATTATCAGAATGTGTTGCTTATGCAACTTTCCACATAATCTGCCGGTTGAATTCATACGAATGCGGTACTAATATCTTATCTAACAGTTGTTGCTTAAGCAATCTGTGATAATTAACCTGAAAGGAAGGATCATTAATGAACACCAAAAAACAAATTAGACTTTTAATAATTGGCGCGGGTGTGATTGGTAGTGTATACGCGCTCCGATTTGCACAGTACGGGCTGGACGTCACTATACTGGCACGAGGAAAGAGACTGGATACGCTGAAAAGGAACGGACTAGTATACAACCATAATGGAACCATAAAGAAAATATCGATAAACACGATCGAAAAGCTCGATAACGACGACATTTATGATTTCATTTTCGTTCCTGTACGATATGATCAGGCCGAATCTGCCCTGTCTACAATTAAAAATAATAAGAGCGAAACCATTGTCACCTTGACTAACACCATCGAATACGACAGCTGGCTTGAAATCGTGGGAGAGCGGTTACTCCCAGGATTCCCAGGTGCAGGTGGAGACATCAAAGAGGGTATTCTGTACGCACAATTCGGTTCCGAGAAACATCAAGGAACCATTTTCGGTGAAGTTAATGGACTGAGAACCGAAAGAGTAAAGGAGCTTGCCAAAATATTCGAAATGGTAGATTTGCATTATGAAATACAGAATGACATTCAAGCATTCCATGTTTCGCATGCTGCGTTGGCTATTGTAAACAAGCATTTCTATACAAAAGACGGTATGCTGGGTATAGAGACAGCAAGAAGTGAAAGCGTGCTGAGGAAGATAGCCGTAGATATTAAACAAAACATTCGTCTGGTAGAACAAGCCGGAATTCCAGTAATCCCACCCGAAATGAAGACACTGGGAGATTTGCCTGACAGCGACATCATTACATGGTACCGACAGATGCTAAGCAATGACTTTATAATTGATGTAAAACTTGGGGATCATGCCGTCAGCCAAAAAGCCGAAATTATGTTATTGGATGAGGTGTTTCAAAAAAAGTTCGAAAATGACATAACCATATGCCCCTCATCTTAATTTACATTGAGCTAAACCCACTTTATTATAATGTTTTCATCAATAAAAACGGAAGCGGATCTCTGATGATCTGCTGCCGCTTTATTGTTGTAAACTAATGTTCTCCGATAGCTTAATGACTAGGCGACTATTGCTATCGCACTTCTCAATGATGTTTACCACTAATCACTTTCTCCACTATTATTTGTTGTCCTCTTATAGAGCCTATCGGTAAATCTAATTAAGAAATGTATTATTGTAATAAGAGCGACGCAAGCGCGAACCTGGAGCCCGTCACCGTTAAAGGTTTTGCCATGACCAACTGCTTAGCCAATGCCTATCCCTCCTGCTCATATACATAATCGAAGGTATTGCCTAACGTATCGTAATAACGGGACCGAATATCCGGACTCTTGCTTTCGCCGAAGGGTTTTAAATGCCCAATCAACTCGATCCCTTTCACTTCTTGTCCATTCTGGGAAAGATGAACGCGTTGTATCAAAAAGTGCCCACTTTCCATCCACTCGTAGGTTACCGTTCCTTCTGCTCCGCCGCTAATTTGCCAAGTACCGACTAGTCGGTCAAGCGTCTGAAGATTCGACATCCTCTCATTCTCCTTATCGTTCGGAATTCACTACGGCTTTTGCTACGACATCAGGAGCCATGATAACCGCGGAATGATCTTGACCGGCGAGCGAATGAGCAGCAGCCTTTGGTAGAAGCTCGACAAGCGCGCGTGCAGCGTCATGGAAAAGCGGTTCGCTGTTTTCACCTGTCATAATCAAAGTAGGAACGGTAACGTTCCATCTGCCAGCTGGCAACGGGTTCCCGGATTGCGTCGTTCCCATAATCATGCCATCGTAAGCTAGCGTATGCGCCAGGGACTCCATCTTGTTCCAAGAAGGATCGGCTTTCATATAGCCGATGTATTCTCCGGGAATGCCCAGAGCCTCGGATGCGAAATATTCGACTGCTTCTGATCGTTTTTCGGCTTTGATTAGCGCATTCAAATGCTCGACGTAGTCATCAGTCACAGGCTTACGGCTGTCGTTAATAATGAACGGCGGTTCAAACAAGAAGAGCTTCGCGACCGAATTTCCTAACAAGTTCGCGGTTTCAAGCGCCAATGCGGCTCCGGACGAGCTTCCGAACAAGCAAGCTTGTCCTCCGGCAGCTGCAATTAATGCCTCAATGTCTTCCACTTCCCGAGCGGCTGCGTAAGGCGCGGTATCCGTACTTTGTCCCCGCCCGCGACGATCGTAATTGTATACGGTGAAGTTGGCCGACAATTGCTCGGCTAACGGTGAAGCATCCTGATGATCGGCCGCCGCCGATGAAATTAAGATGAGGGCAGGACCGCTCCCTTGTTTCGTATAAGCAATCTGTGTCCCATCTTTTGAAATAACGGTTTCCATCGTATTCTTACCTCCCATTAAGGTTTCTAAGTATTCTTCCAGTCGATCATAGGCATCGGTAAATCCTTCAATCATGCCCATCGCGTCCGCGTTGTCCAATTGTTCGTTGGTAGCAAATCGCGTCACGATGCTAATCCGCGTTCCTCCGCTCTTCTCCTCGAATAACACGGTCGTGTACATTTCGCTATCCGAAACGATATTCCAATCGTTGTCGGCAAAAGTGTCTATGTACACCAGTTTGCCCGGTGCCTCTACTACCTCATATGTGGCTCTGCAATAAGCCGCCTCGCCGCTATTGTCATCCGCTTGGAGACTATACCGCCACACACCGCCAGGCCGCACGTCCATTTCATACACGGTTGTCGTCCAGCCCTTTGGCCCCCACCATTTTGTAATATGTCTAGGCTCTGTCCAGCCTTCCCATGTCAACTGCACAGGCATCGCAACATTACGCTCCACAGTGAGTTCTCTGCGCTCGCGATTTTTACGAATGGTTGTTTGTCTTTTCATCTGCAGTCATCCTTTTTAATTGGTTTTCAAGGGAATCCAGCCTCTTGTTCCAGTGTTGTGATCATTCAGCATGTAACTCGCGATAAACTGTTGATACCAGTCATAAGTCCTCCTTCTTCTTGTAGTCCAGCATATACTCCTCGAAGTTGTCGAGACGCTCTTCCCATAGAATGCTGAAGGAATCAAACYATTCATCCAGCTCCTGGAACGGTCCGGCTTCGAGGCTGTATATTCGCAGCTGTGCTTTGCTGCGCGAGCGTACCATCCCTGCCTCGCTCAAGATGCGCAAATGACGGGATACGTGCGGCTGGCTGATGCCTAGCGCTTGGACGATTTCTCCTACCGATTTGGGCCCATTCCTTAGCAACTCCACGATGTTGAATCGATTGGGTTCGGCAAGAGTAAGTAACGTTAACTGCATGGTTGCTGATTTCATGAACTAAATATATACCAAAGTGTATATACATGTAAATATATATTAAATTGATTGAAATTTCACTTTCAAGACAATTACACAAGGCTCAGGAAAGCTAATCATCTAGATCACATTGGACTTGGACAAGAACTTATATCCTTATATCAAAAAAGCCGCGATATACACGGCTCCTTATGATTATATGTTCTTGTCCTCCGACAGATAAAGTTTTATACCTTTATTCAATATTTTTCGCGTAACAAAGCTCCTCTCCTGCCCCGTTCGTCAACAAAAACGCAGCCGAATGTAATTCGCTGGCCGCTGTCGTCTTGCATGATTATGAACACTTTGAACATCGCTTCGGCGAAATCAGGCTAATTCTGCAGATATGCACCATGCTCCTGCGTCCATGTCCACATGGCGGAGAATATGGGCTGAAGCGCCTTGCCGCTCTCGGTAAGATCATATTCAACATGCAGCGGCACGCCTGGGTAGATCGTACGTGTAACAATCCCCTTCTCTTCCAGTAGTCGAAGGCGGTCGGTCAACGTCTTCGGACTAATTGACTGCAGCTTGCGGCGAAGCTCCCCAAAGCGCTTCGTCCCGTTAAACAACTCAAACAAAACAAGCAGCATCCATTTGCTATCGAGTATTTCTAATATCGGCTCAACCTTACCCGGGCAAGTCTCATCCATCTTCATCGTCAGTATCACTCCATAGTTCATTTTTTGAAACTATTGCACATTAATGTAACTACTATTCAAATGTACCATAGTTCCATTATGATGTGAGTCAGGAAATGAAAAAAGATGGAAGCCTCACTGAAAGGAGGAATAACCATGAATCGACCGTTTGAAGTAGACCCTGTTGAGTACCCATTCAAAGATCACTGGCTATCCTACCGAGACGGACACATCCACTACATTGACGAAGGGCAAGGACCGACCGTTCTTCTCCTGCACGGAAATCCGACGTGGTCGTATCTCTATCGAAATGTGATCAAAGAGCTTAGAGGAGAGTTCCGTCTAGTCGCCCCGGATTACCCGGGATTCGGCATGTCGAAAGCCCCTGCCGGTTATGGATTTACGCCTCAGGAGCATTCGGAAGCCATATATGAGCTCATTCGCCAATTAGATCTGAAGGATTTAATAGTAGTGGTGCAGGATTGGGGCGGTCCGATTGGCCTCCACTATGCGGTGCGGCATCGAAGCAACTTGCGAGGCATAGTCGTGATGAATACTTGGGCCTGGCCTGCCAGGATTTTGCCCATGAGATTATTCTCGCTCGTTATGGGAGGATGGCCATTCGGCTATTGGCTACAGACTAGGCGCAACTTCTTCGCCAAGGTGATTGTGCCAAGCGGAATCTTTCATACCGACAAAGTGACGGACCAATTACGGAAAGCGTATACCGATCCGTTCCAGACCCCAAAGTCCAGAATTCCGACACGGATGTTTCCCCGGCAGATTCGCAAGGCGCGGGCATGGCTCAGCGATACGGAATCGAAGCTGTCTAATCTGTCAGATTTGCCTGCGCGCATTCTGTGGGGAACGAAGGACAGCGCCGGCTTTCCGCTCGGGCAGATGAACAAATGGCAATCCTATTTGCCACTGAACGAAACAGAGATTCTGGATGACGCCTCGCATTATCTTCAAGAGGATCGTCCGGACCGGGTAGCAGCAGCAATTCGAGGATTATAAAACCAAGGAGGAATATTCTTATGAAAACTATTCTATGGGCAACTCTAACTTCAAATGGAAATTATGCGCAATCAGGACCTGAGAACCCGCCGAAGAAGGAAGCGTTGAACGACTTTGCGACACATGTCAAAATGACTGGGAATTTCATTGTAGGACGCCGGACATTCGAAGCTATGCGTGGAAACGGCGGACCCGGTCCTTTCGCGGACATTGACATCGTCGTCGTTTCGAAGAATACATGGGATATCGAAGGCGTAACAGTCGTAAGATCGCCGCAGGAAGCCTTGGCGTACCTTCAGCAAAAGGGGCATACAACTGCTCTCATCAGCGGCGGCGCGGATATTCACAATTCGTTCCTAAGCGAAGATTTGGTTGACGAAGTCATATTCAATGTAGCTCCAGTCATGGAAGGCAAGGGCTTGAACCTATTAATCGACCAAGACAACTACCGCTTCAAGCAAGTGCGGTTAATGGATTGCAAGACAATTGGCGGAGACGTAGTCCAACTCCGTTATGCGATTGAAAGATAGCAATTGAAGAAAGATCAGCTTTCTCATAAAAGAGACGGCTGCTCTTTCTGTTATATTGGATGTATCGAATATTTTGATTTAAACGGACGGATGGTATCGGTTCTTTATTATGCTATCGTTTCACGTTAGCTTAACGAAACAGATTAATATTCTAGTCGACATTGGTCCATGTTCTTAACCTTTTGAGCTATGGAGTTAAGTTCTTGCCCTTGGTCGGAAAAACTAGTTTCTCATTCTTTGAACCAAAAACTGCGCTGGTTGCTTCTATGAAAGATAACATGATTGGTGAAAGCCACTTGTCTTTATGCCACAACATCTGTGTATATACCTGCAAGTCCGGAATTTGCCATGGGAGGACTACAAGTTCTCCGCGTTCAACTTCCGATTCCGCGACGATCTCAGGAAGAAAGGCAATACCGATTCCTGACATTGCACATTGTTTAATGGCTTCAGCACTTTGAAACTCTAAATATGTAATGCTATCAATTCCCTCTTTCTCAAATGATCGATCAAACATAGTTCGATAAGGACAACCCTTTTCATTCGTCAGGAATACTTCTCCGTGAAAATCTTCCAACTGAAGCTCAGTTCGTTTGGCGAGTGGGTGATCTGGAGCAGCTAACAATCGGAAATGTTCTTCCAGCAGAGGTTCCACGGAAAGTCCACTCGAGCGAATGGGTTCATCCAACATATAAACAATATCCGTGGTTCCCTCAAAGAGCGTTTGCTTGAGCTCTTGATTCGGAACTGATCGGAAGATTAGTCGAACTCCCGGATGCTGCGAACGAAACCGTTGGAAGACAGGTGGAAGCCGGTAGGAGCAAATAACCTCATTCGCACTTATCGTTAAGGTACCACTTAGTTTTTCATTATCATGGACAGCACTACGAGCTTCGTCCATTTTTTCAAGAACGCCTTGGGCGTGTGTTAAAAAGCGTTTACCCGCGGTTGTGAGCGCGAGTTGCTTGCCCAACCGATCAAAGAGGCGAACACCTAGCTCATCTTCCAATGCTTTAATTTGCATCGTGACGTTGGAAGGAACGTAGCTCAGCACTTCTGCTGCCCGCGTGAAATTCAATGTTGTTGCAACCGTACAAAACGTATTCAGTTGACGCAATTCCATCCGATGCTCCCCCTTCATCTTTCAATTTTATTGAATGCTATCTTGAATTCTATTCACTTTTATTGAGAGTATCACAGCTCTATACTGAGCACAAGAGATCACAGTGAACATGTGGTTTTTCATTTTGAAGGGAGCGACTATACGATGGACTATGAAATTTTTAATTTGGGTGATGTACTCTTACAATCAGGAGCGACGTTACCAAATGCTTTTCTTGCTTATAAAACATACGGGAAATTAAATGAACAGAAGGATAATGTTATTGTCTATCCAACGGCTTTTGGGGATCAGCATGTTCAGAATGAATGGCTCATTGGCAGCGGGATGGCACTCGATCCAGAGAAATATTTTATTATCGTTCCCAATTTGCTGGGCAATGGGCTATCTTCCTCTCCCAGTAACACGCCTCCTCCATTTGATCGGGCTAACTTTCCACAGGTAACCATCTATGATAACGTTCGATTCCAGCACCAACTGCTGACCGAAAAATTCGGTATTCAAAAGATTGCTCTCGTCGTCGGGTGGTCGATGGGCGGCATTCAGGCATTTCAATGGGGGGCAAGTTACCCGGAGATGGTCGAACGAATCGCACCTTTCGGAGGCATCGCCAAACCTTGGCCTCACACATATGTAGTGCTGGAAGGTGTAAAAGCCTCACTGCTATCTGCAGTCGGCTTCGACTCAAGTAAATTAAACCAACTAAGTTCTACAGACATGCGTGCCGTTGGTCGGGTGTATGCGGGATGGGGACTATCACATGCGTTTTATAGAGAAGAGCTTTACCGTGAGATGGGATTTGACACATTGGAGGATTTTGTAGCTGGTGTCTGGGAAGATAGCTTTATAAATATGGATCCTCATAATGTTCTGGCAATGTTATGGACAGGCCAACATGCAGATATCAGTGCAAACCCCTCCTATAACGGAGACTTTGATAAAGCACTTCAGAGCATAAAAGCTCTTGCCTGTATCATGCCGGGAAGCACGGATCTCTTCTGCACAGCGGACGATAATGAATACGAAGCTAAGCGTATACCTAATGCTGTCTTGAAACCAATCCAATCGATCTGGGGCCATTTTGCCGGTCGTGGAATCAACTGTGCCGATAATCAATTTATTGATGACAATCTAAAACGCTTGTTGTCTCTTAGCACTAAAGAATAGATCGTCACTTGCATTGGATGTCTGTCAGGCCTAGCAAGATTCCCTGTTCTTTAGCCCGGTTATATCTCTCATGAATTCATAACCTAACCGATCGGATTTGAGGTCACCAGAACTTACTGGTTCGACCTCTCTTTTCTGCGATCGTACTTCCTTTAACGAATTCAGTGAACTCTGAAGACTGTAGCACGTCTTTAATCTTAAAAGTTAAACTTATTTTTTTATCGTTCGCATACCTGAAGTATATTCACATAATTCATCTATCCTGCCCGTTAGCTTAATATATCGCGCATTTTCGGGATTCACGGGGCTGTAAAGAAGTTCTTGTCCTAATACGGCTTTGTATAGATGTTGTTGTCGTCTGACAGCCTCCTCCTTCTCTCAACTCGACACACATAACTCCGACTAATTTTCGAATTCCCCGCTGCCCTTGCTCGTCCCCACCGAGCAACAGCACGGTTCAGCAAATCGGTTAAGGATATAAGTTCTTGTCCTCGAGTTTGGACAAGAACTTATATCCTTAAAGCAAAAAAACCGCGATTTACGCGGCTTCTAATGCATATATGTTCTTGTCCTCTGACAAAAGATACTCTTGTATATTATACTGGAGAAACGGTGAAACAACCTCTCCGTTTCCACCTCGGGTTAGTATCCCTTTCTTTCTATTTTGCCAGCCACAATTTGTGGACGATCGGATTATTCGAACTATACTTGTTTTTGTTGACGGAGGCGTTTGGCGATTTCAAGTATGTCCGTTCTTTTCGGCAAGAAAGAGCGATTGGGCCCATTCCGGTGCATTTTCCATCATGTCCATCCTCTCTTAATTACTCAACCAATTCTTATTTTCCTTGGATGAATTAATCACATACCCCTTGAAGATGCCTTGCTCCACTCGCTATCTCGCCCGTTTGGATAATCATTAACTTATTAATTTGAGGAAAATATTGGATATATCATAACTTTTGCGCTACTCTAAACATATGCCCATTTATATCACGGAAGGTAAATTCTCTTACTCCCCACGGTTTTTGTTCAATTTCATGTACAATGTCCACCGCTTTGCTACGATACAAAGCATAAATTTCGTCAACGTTTTGTACAAAGAAATAGGAGTGAACTCTGTATGTTGTGAACGATTGTTGTACATCTAGATGAAGCTCAACCTCACCGCACTGTATTGCTGCATATCCATTGTCACTCCAAATCCAAGCCACTTCAAACCCAAGCAAGTCCCGATAAAATACAATTGATTCCTCCATATTACGTACTGGTAAAATTGGGATTTGACATTGAATATACTCCATATAATTTACCTGCCTTCCACCGAATGGTTCTTATTTCAACTATATAACAATGAAGTTATTCGATGATTCTTCGCCATTTCCTCTATGCTCATCGCTCCATTTCAGCCCGTTAACTTAAAGTCGATTCGTCAGTTTAGTTAATAACGAATGGTAACGCTAGGGTCCCTGCCTTCATATGCCTTACGGTCAGTCATCGCCTCGCTTGTCGCGTAGCATGCGTAAAATAGGAATTAACTGACAAACGGCAGCCGATTGGCTGCCGTTTAGTAATTGAACTAACGTTCGCCGTTAGCTTAAAGCTTATTTGTACACTCCTGATCTTTTAGTTTAGATCTTGTTATCTAAGGAATTTTATTTGATGCACCATATGGATTGTTCATTTCTTGCTGTTTTAAATGCTCCCCAACTGGGACAAGCGTATTTTAATTTGTAAATGTCTCCATAGTCTCATGGGGAATCCTCTTCTTTATATGCGCTCATTGATTTTGATCAACAATTTCTTTAAGATTTGCTTCTCCTCGTCAGTAAGGGCTTGAACGATTTCATCCTCTACCTTTTGGAATGAGTCATTAAAGCCTTCAATCAACTCAATCGCTTTTGGCAATACATATATATTTTTTTGCCGTTCATTATTGGCCGGGATTTTGCGCTCAATGAACCCTTTTTGCTCTAGACCTTGAAGCATGCTTGTAATACTGGCCCCACGCACATGAAACCGATCTGCAAGGTCCTTTTGAATAATATGATTATCTTGGTTCTCGTAAATATAGTCGATTACTTTTCCTTGTTGAGCGTTTAACCCTAGTTCCTTTATACTCTCGTCCGCTCTTTTCTTTAATTTAAGACCGATAATCTGAAACAAATCCAAATAAGGCGTATCCTTTCGGGATTGCATGATCGTCCCTCCTGAAATTGTTAGAAAGCTAATTGTAAGCAACTAAACTATACAGTGATCCTACACGCATGTCAAACAACTTAGTTTATTGACAGTTAGAATCCTAACAGTTATACTTCGAATTGTTATAAACAAACACATTGGAGGAATTTCAAATGGAGAAGATAACTCATAATGCTGCGTTAGAACAAGTTACGGCGATTACAAATGTACGTATTTTTGATGGAGAACAAATTATTGCGTCAAGACATGTTGTCATCAAGGGGGAGTCCATTATTGCAGTGGGCGGAGACCTTCCGGCCGATGCAACGATTATCGATGGGGAAAATGCGACTTTAATGCCCGGTCTGATTGATGCACATGTCCACACCTCAATCGGAGGATTACGAGATGCCTTAAAATTCGGCGTTACGACAGAACTCGAAATGAACGGCGATTTTACGAAAAGAGGACGCGAGATCCAGTTAAAAAATGTGGATGACGTTGCAGACGTCCGTTCTGCCGGCACAGCAATCACCGCTCCGGGCGGACACCCAGATGAATTGCTGCCGGAAGGAGATGAAATACCAGAATTCGTATTAAAGGAGCTAGAGAAGTTATCGGAGGAAGACCGGGAAGCGATGTTGGCCGCATACGCTCACGATCACGACGAAATACCGCAAGTGACGACGGTGGAAGAAGCGATTAAACATGTGCATACTCAAGTGGAGAATGGTGCCGACTATATTAAGATCATGATTGAAGAAGGAACTGTCATGGGTGCACCCGGCCTGCYTGTTCTAAGCGACGAGATTCTAAAAACAGCCGTGACAGAAGCCCACAAGTTCGATAAGCTGGTCATCGCCCACGTCTTGACGGCTCTTTCATCGCAAGCAGCCATCGATTTTGGAGTCGACGGTTTGGGCCACTTGTTTATCGACAGACCCGAGTACACGTCCGAGTTGGTGAAATCCATAGCGGATTCAGGCGCTTTTGTTACACCGTGCTTGGTGTTGAACTCATCGATTGTTGGGAAACCGGCATCGGAATTGGCGAATGATCCGCGTGTTCATTCCAAATTAAGTCCAGATTGGATCGGTATTTTGAACTCAAGCTTCAATACGTTCCCGCAAGGCAATATGGAGAACAGCTTTAAGAATGTGATGGATCTTCACCGTGCCGGAGTTGATATTCTGGTAGGGACGGATGTTGCGCCGGTTCCCGTTCCGAACCTTGGCGGCCTTGCTCACGGAGCAAGCGTCCACCACGAAATGCAGTTGCTGGTGAAGGCCGGGTTCACTCCGATTGAAGCTCTTCAGTCGGCTACTTCCAAACCGGCCCGTTGCTATGGTCTTCACGATCGTGGCCGTATTACCGAAGGTGCGCGCGCTGACCTTATTCTCGTAAACGGTGATCCGACAACCAATATCTCGGATACCTTGTCGATCACATCCGTGTGGTTCAATGGTTCGCAGCAACTAGTTTAATCGGGTTCGATCTCCCTGTACAATGTCGTCAATGCGAATGATGAGCGAACCGGAGATGATGATGCCGTTGCTGATCGTAAAATCGTCAAGAAGAGGGACTGCAGACTAGTCCCTCTTCGACTTTAATCTATTAATCCAAATCCTCCTGTCAGGAACGACAGCCAGATCAACGTTCCTCCAGATACAATCTAATCCGTTTTATTCCCATTGGATTATCAATCTAGTCATTGTTTAAATTTTACTACATTTTGGAACTATCCTGCCCGTTAGTTGAACGAGACTGCCGATTTATGCCGGCAGCCTTGTTCTGGTGATTCTAAGCTATAGTTCCCCCGTTAGTTCAATCCATGGTCTTCATCAATTATCCATAAAAACTCATTTGCAATTGCGATTGCAACATTAGATATGATTTGCTCTAGAATGTCATCAATGTATAGGGGTAAATCAATCTCAATTAAATTTACTTCTTCAATCCCATCGAGTGTATCGAATCCATAGTTACCATCTTTATCAACAGGTATCCCTCTTATCTTGATACGTTCTCCATTGATTTCTTTGCAAAAGTCAGATGACTTACCTTTTCGAATTTTAAATTATGAATTAAGAATTGCTCTAGAACCTCTGACTTTACCTTTTTTGTATAATCA
>NZ_JBFRGE010000096.1:0-20791 GCF_052115185.1 Paenibacillus sp. 2TAB19
GATAAACATTTCGTTCATCATAGTAAGAAGATAAATCCTCCCCTACATCTTTTCTATATACGAACGATTAAAAAATTAGAACTAAAGTCCTATGACTACTAACGCTATAATATCACATTTGTACAAGATAGAAATCATACTTTTACAAATTAATTGGATCCCACTCCATCCTGAATGACATCCCTGTCTGTATGATGATCGGTTCGTGCAATGTCAACACGCCTTTAGGCGCGTCATACGATTGTTCCACTTCGTTCCATATCACTTTGCAGTTCACTGACTCGTTCATGTTAGGCAGCGTGAAGCTTTGCAGGACAAGCTTCCCGGCAGCAACACTCAGCACAGCTAAGGATTTGTCCAAATGGAAATCTCCCCATCCACTGTCAACGGACCAAAATGTTCGGAACTCGCCGTTATCGATCTGGACAGGATGAAATCCAATCCTATTTAGCCTTAAGTCGTATTGAAATCCGCTATATGACAATAACAACGAATAGCTGGCCATCGCTCGCGCGTAGTTGCTTCCGCACTCCATTTCATTCCACGGATTACGCTTCTCCCCGTCATATCGATGTCTAATTGATGCGACGATCGCAATTCCTTCATCAATTAAGCCAACCTGTATCATATGCGAAGCAGCCTGGTATTCGAAGCCGGTCATCGTTTCCGTTGAATACGTTAAAGGAACCACAGGGCGCTTCTTTTCATCGGGCCACGTACAAATGACTAATCCCGCTTCGTCATTAAGTGAGAATAAGCGCCACGGGTTGGCAATATCGCGCATCGATTTGAAATTATGATGAAAAAGTGATTTAAGGGCGGATTTTGTTTGTCCTCCATCGAATATTTCGCCAAGGCCGCATAAGTTCGCATGCCATTGCGCGACGACCTGATCAATGCCGCAGCCTTCTCCGATTTGATATTTGATCTCGCCTACTTCATCGTTCCAGTAAGCAGCAGTCGCGCTTTCTTGGAAGAGGGATTGTCCGCTATCGAATTTGTCCAACAATGTACGCTCTCTCAAGTCGATCTGCTGCATATAGTAGCTGCCGTTAAACAAATGTTGGTCGACCCATGCTTTGCCCTGTTGGAACAAATCCAAGTATTCCTTCGCTTTCGCCTCTTCGCCAAAATACTCCGCCATTTCAGCGCCGGCTTTCAATGCGGCAAGATAGAAGCCGTTCAGCCATGCGCTTGGCCCGAACAATTCCATATCGAGGGTATGATGCTGTCTTCCCTCCAGCACTCCGTCCTTATTGGCGTCCCAGCCGTCCGGATTATGCTCCGACCATGCGAATTCTATCGATTGCTTGATCGCGCTCCAATGAGATGCCAGCCAATCATTATCGCCGGATAGCTTCCAATCGCGGTATGCTTTGATTACGCCTCCCATTTGTCCATCGACGCACGCGCGGAACATCTCAGCAGGACGACCCAGTGGAAGCATAAGACGAAACGCCATATTGCCGTCGTTTCGGTTATTGTAACGGAAGTCCAATGAACGCATGCTGCGCTCGAGAGATGGAAACAAGAAAGGGAGCGCATAAGCGTAATTCCATACATGCGTGCAAGAACCTTCGCAGCAGCCAACGTCCTCTATGCAGCCTTCGAAGCCGTAAAATGCTCCGTCCGTCAACCTAAGGCAAGTTGGCGATTTCAATACGGATAAATTAGCCTCTACTGCCTCTAGAATGACAGGCGGAAGTGTTGACGATGACAGCGCTTTCCGGAAAAGCAGCGTATCACCTAGCAACCGTTCCCAATTACGGAGCACGTAATCGGCGCTGGCAAGAGAGTCTTCAAATATAGTGGCGTAATAATTTTTCCAAACGGTGCGATTGACCGGCTCTTCATTCCAATGATTGTATATATTCGGGAAGTTCCAGGTCAGGACGAAACGAATTTTGCGTGTCTCCCCCGGACGTAGCTCTACATGAGCCGAAAGCGTAGCATTGTCCTTGTGACGGGGATGAGGCGATTGCTCAGGTGCATAATTCCGGTTAATGAACGGACCGGGCTTGGCGAAATCCCGCCAATACATTTCGAGATTGTCGCTCCAGCCTCCCCGGTACCAAAACTCCTGATAGCTGACATTGGTCTCGTCGGTGGCCATCGTAAGGTCGCCAAACAACGGATCATCTTGACCGTATTGCTCCGAGCCTAATTGCAGATGATGGATACCTTCCTTGGAATGATAACGGTTAACGATCTGCTCTGTAGGCTTCGGATTGGAGATCGTGAGTGCAGCTGTGTAGGTCACATCATAAGGCAATGGATTAGTGAATTCAATCTCGAACATGGCACATGGAATGCTGGAATCCTTATCGTTCAGAGGAATGAACGGGTTGAAAGCTTGAAGGATTAYGTTTCCCGGAAATCGTTGATCATTGAACGAGAGTCGCGCTAGAGGGAATCCGCCTTCGAATACCATATCCTCGAAATGCGGCATTCCCCCCATTGTATGGCTCTCCGGGCCGAAGCCGTATCCGCTGTGAAACGCGCCTCCGCGAACAGGCTCTCCCATATATGGAGATTGAAGATCTCCATTCAATATTCTCGCGTCTATCAACTTGCCGTCATGCTCTGCTTTCACCGCAAAGTGACTGAAGCCGTTGAAGCTTCGTTTATTGGGGCGATTGAATATCTCCCAGTCGATCAGTCTTCCGTTCCCGGCAAGGCCGATGCTCCCCGTGCCGATTCCGCCGAGCGGGAACGATATTTCCTTCGTATAGTTACCGCGATATGACTTGCCGCTAAAGTTCATATTATGACCTCCTGCGTTACGTTTAGATTCTTCAATCTCGAAGATAATCGTTGCATGGTCTCCTATGGTGCAAGCATACTTCAAAGCATTGGCCGTTGTGAAGTGGAATTACAAKCCTCGAGGAAACATCGACCATTTATAATTACAATGGAGCAACTTATGTTCTGACGATGCGCAAAATAAATGCCCGTCAAGAGGTAGACCTGTCTTCCATTCAATCCGTTCCTTCAGAAAGGACGAAGGATGTTAAGCCTGAGAAGACAATCTCAACCTTTTACGGACTTGCGCAAGGTGTAGATTAGTTGAATTACTACTACAACCGCATCGACCTCGATGGCGATCAGGTGCCTGAAGTCATTGTCTAATTGAAGGGGTCTACGTTATGCGGATCGGGCGGCTGCAGCGCCGTTATACTCAAACAAGACAATCCTGACGGCGATTACGTCGTTGTCTCCAAATTCACGTTCAGCCGCCGATCATCAGTAGTAGTCTCATGTCCAATGGCTGGCATGACATCATCATGCCAGTATTCGGGGGTGGCAGCGGTCAGCCTGCCTATCATGTCGCGCAGTTTAACGGAAACGGCTATCCAATGAATCCCTCAATAGCCCCTCTTGTTCCTAGCGGCAGCAGGATAGCTGGAATGTCTCTCTTTGCTGAAGCAGTGAACGGGAGCTTCCCGGGCATTCCACTTACAACTTTCTAGCTTATTTCATATATTGAAAATGTTAGGGAAAGCATATGAGCTTGCCCCAACATCTTCTATTGATCCAACATTTCGGCAGGCTCGTTTGTGTGCCACGCTTGATACCGGACGACATGGGAAATACCCGGCAGCAATAAAATGGATTAAGTTGACAATTTTTTAATATTATATACACCCTCGTTCATCTTCCTCTAATGTTTATCCCCTTTATGCTGGACGATTATTTACTGGATCGCGGTGGAAGGGGTTATCGGATCCAATCTGATGCAGCCTTCGGCTGTTTTCCAAGGCGATGACATCGTTCCGGGAACGTCTGCTCCCTCATCCGGAAGTGAGATCCTTCCACCGGGTTGCATGGGCTTCCATGGCGCTCGTGCTGATGTACGGCGCGCTATTGTGGCTGTCCTATTACAAAATGCCAGGCTGGGCCGCTTCGACAGGCGGTTTTTGGGCGGGGGTAATCACGTACCGCTCTTATTATCGCGTTGATTACGTTTGCATTGGTTGTGGCAGGCGCGATCGGTTTGACCAGTCTGCTAGAAAAGCTGCCGTTTGGGAAATGGCTGGTCGGACCGACGGGCCGACGAAGGTACATGATTTTGAATTACTACGCTTTAATTGGTCCAAACAGCAGATGGAAGAGCTTGGACYTGAAAAGAAAGTAAATGATTTGGCCGGCGAGACGGGATCTTTTTTCAAGGAGATGAAGTGACGCACTTTACGATCTATCTGATTGGAAGTGATTGAAGTGATTGATATTGAATAGCAAGAGTTTGAGACCACACTTAAAAGTTGCTTTTATTCTTATCCTTGTTTTGATCTTAAGTGCTTGTACCAAAACTATCACTGATACYGAGACAGAAGAAAAAATAATGCTGATTGAGAAGCCTGATTCATCATTAGCAAAGATGAAGGTCTTAACTGACGGCATGTTATCAGAATTGGGATAAAACCACCCTCATCCCTTTGGCTTGTACAACGAAGTATTGGCCGACATGAAATACTATGATTAACACGCCATCTCTCGAGGAGTTATTGTGGTTTCTATTGACCTGCGATAATGCTGATTCATTTAATTACTCGCGTAACTCAGTGATTTGTTAAACTTACGGGAAACGGTAGTTTTATCAAAAGAGGGCTGCCGTAGGAATATCAAGGCACCCCTCTCACTCTTACCTCTCTGACTTCATCTCTAATAACTTTGATCACAATTGTACGGCCTAATAGAAGATTTTCTCGTCCCGCTTCTCTTTCAATATCTCCACCGCTTCGCGGAATCGGAGCGAATGTATAATCTCACGCTCACGCAAAAACTTCAAGCTGTCCTGCAAGTCAACGTCGTCGGTCATATCAATCAGCCATTGATAAGTAGCTCTCGCCTTCTCTTCGGCCGCGATATCCTCGTAGAGGTCAGCGATCGGGTCTCCTTTTGCTTGGATGTAAGAAGCAGTAAATGGCACGCCCGATGCGTTCTGGTAGAACAAAGCGTTATCATGAGCGGCATAGTGATCGCCGAGCCCCGCTGCTTTCATCTGCTCCGGTGTGGCGTCCTTCGTAAGCTTGTAGATCATGGTGGCGATCATCTCAAGGTGCGCGAATTCCTCGGTTCCGATGTCTGTCAGCAATCCGATTACCTTATCCGGTATCGTATAGCGTTGATTCAAATAACGCAGCGCTGCGGCAAGCTMCCCGTCTGCCCCGCCATACTGCTCCATCAGATACTTCGCCATCATCGGATCACATTTGCTCACTCGAACCGGGTACTGCAGTTTTTTCTCATACACCCACATCGACTATTTCCCTCCCCAGCATCGATCCGAATTACACCTGCCAAGGCCATGGCGTGTCATTCCATTGCCATGGCGCACCGGAATAGCTATGTCCAAAATTCATTAACGGACCGTACTTGGATTCGAAAAGCTGGGCAACCTGACGCCTATTTTGGGCACAGTGGTTGTATTGCTGTATGGCGGCCGTATCCCAAGGATGCGTATCTAAATATAAGTTAAGCTCAACTAGGACAAAATCGATAACTTGCAGCTCGTGGAGCAGCCTATAGTACTCATCATCCAACTGCTTGTGCATCGCTGTCACCTACTTCGCCTCTCATTTGCTTTGAGCTGTATGGACTGTACAGTGCCGGCCACAACGTCCCGTGTTTTAAAGCATCGAAGGGATGGAATTGCTGCAGATTGGGAGGCTGAAATGGGATGAATAACTGCGGGGGGACACTGTAACTTTTGATCCGAATCGGCGGGCACGGGTCGGTAGGACTTATAAATGGCGCATAGTATCGCACTTGGTCATTGCTCACGTTCGCAATCTCCTCTCTTGCATAGGACTTCGCATCAATATATGACCTACTGCTTGGCAGAAATGACCAAAAAAACCGCCTGCGGCGCTGAAGCCGCAGACGGTTGGGATAAACGGAAGTATTGACGCAGACGGTAGCTAAGATCGTTCCAACGAAGCTCGTTGCGGAACTGGCGAAGCGTTGTGTCTTTGCCGATCACGACGCATTCGACGCCGACCATTTCGGCCCAGTCCACAAGCTGCTCTGTCGTAACGACATATGAAAACACAGTGTGATGCGCTCCGCCAGCATAGTTCGATGTTTATCATGCTCCGAAAGGAGAAGTTTTCAATTTCGCTCGCGTATAAAGTTGTATCATTCTGCTTTAAAATTTTTGCAATCTGTATGTATAGTTGCAAAACATGCAACGAAACAGCACGCTGTCATCCCCGAATATAACCGTTAGCCGATCCTCGTCCTCCACCTCGATATACTCCCGTCCCTGCTCGTCACGATCCCCTGTCGCGAAGAAACGGGTCGTATTGCCGCATTCACATTCAAAGCTCATCATTGGTACTTACACCTCCTTACTTTTTGTTGCCTAACAGTAAAACCGTTTGTACACATGATAGGACRGCAATTCCAGCCGCGAAGCCGCCGATTATATCCGATGCGTAATGGACGTGAAAATAAACCCGGCTAAGGCCCATCATTGCTATGACTAGCACCGCCGCTATGCAAACCACCCATTTGATCCCCTTGCCTGCGGTACGAGACTGTGCAATCGATAATGCGATCATGCCGAACATGACGATAGCCAGCATCGCGTTTCCGCTTGGGAAGCTTGCTCCGTCAGAGGTGATCCCCCAGGCTTCCTCGGGCCTTACTCGGTCAAACCAATGTTTCAATAATGAATTCGTAATAAAGGCAATGAGTACGGAACCAATGATCGATACGCCTCTCCACATCCCTTGTTTCCAGGCAATCAGTATCGAAGCGAGCAGCGTAATGCCTGCAATGGCCGCCGTCGATCCCACATAGGAGAACAGCTTGAACAGCGCCGTTGCTCCATCCCCTTTCCAATTCGCCATAGCGCGCTGAACGCTCTGATCCATGGCGCTTCCCCCGCTGCTTGGCAGCGTTACTGCGAGCAGAGCGAAAACAATAATGGCTGCCGCTAGAACGGCAATCCAACCTTTCATTTGCTTCTGAATAAATACCAGCCTCCAAATCGTTCGTTTCATTGATTCATAAGTGATGCTTCGATATAATAATCGATGACATGATTATAATACAAATTTGAAGTCAGGGAAGGGTTACGAACAAACATGTATGTTGCAGATCAATGGAGAGACTATGAAGTTATAGATACAGGCGGCGGCGAGAAGCTCGAGCGCTGGGGCAGCCATATATTGCGCAGGCCCGATCCGCAGATCATTTGGCCGATTGCCGATGAGAGCGGACTATGGAAGAAGCCGGATGGACATTATCACCGCAGCAACTCCGGCGGCGGACAATGGGTCATGAGCCCAGGGCTTCCTGAACGTTGGACGATCTCTTATGGGGAGCTGTCATTCCATATCAAGCCTACCAACTTCAAGCACACCGGACTATTTCCGGAGCAAGCCGTTAACTGGAGCTGGATGATGGATAAGATCCGTTCTGCAGGCCGTCCTATCCGCGTGCTTAACCTATTCGCCTATTCCGGCGGAGCAACTGTAGCAGCTGCTGCTGCAGGCGCTGACGTATGCCATGTAGACGCAGCCAAAKGCATGGTGCAATGGGCGAAAGATAATGCACAGCTATCTGGCCTGGAGTCCGCGCCGATACGTTACATAACGGACGATGTGTTCAAATTCGTACAACGCGAGCAGCGTCGAGGCCGCCAATACGATGCCATCATCATGGACCCACCATCCTATGGCCGCGGCCCGAACGGCGAGACATGGAAGCTGGAAGAGAATTTATTCCCGTTCCTCCAATCCTGCATGTCGATCTTGTCGGACAAGCCGTTGTTCATGCTGATTAATTCCTATACGACGGGACTGTCTCCTTCTGTCCTGCATAACCTGCTGCACATTACGATGAAATCCAAGTTTGGCGGCGAGATCAACTGCGGCGAGATTGGCTTGCCGATAACAAAGTCCGGCCTTAACTTGCCATGCGGCATATTGGGACGCTGGGAGTCCAACTGATGTCTATTCCAGTATTATTCGAAGACAATCATCTGCTTGTCGTTGTGAAGCCTCCCGGCATCCCTTCGCAGGAGGATGAGACGGGTGATCCGGATATGCTTACGCTGCTGAAGCAGGACTTGAAGGAACGCTACAATAAGCCTGGCAACGTGTTTCTTGGCCTCGTCCACCGTTTGGACCGACCGGTTGGCGGCGCTATGCTGTTCGCCAAGACATCGAAGGCTGCTTCGAGACTATCGGAGAGCATTCGGAGCCGCAGCTTCGGAAAGACGTACGTATGCATCGTGCAGGGTACGCCTTCCGAGCAGCAGGCTACGCTTAAGCACTACATTCGCAAAGACACGAAGCGAAATCAAGTAACGGTCTATAACCAACCTGCAGAGGACGCTAAGGAAGCGATCCTCTCCTACCAGGTCGCCGCTTCATCCGGCAAACATGCGCTTGTCGCTATTCGGCTGCACACCGGTCGACCTCATCAAATCAGAGCACAAATGTCGCATATCGGCTGCCCGCTCGTAGGCGATCTGAAGTACGGGGCAGCCAAGACAGCCGGCATAAGCGATATCGCGTTATGGTCTACCTCCATATCCGTAGAGCACCCGGTTACGAAAGAAGAGTTGTTATTCACTTCCTCCCCTAGCGGTTCTGCTTGCTGGGACTGGTGGTCTACCGATCAGTTGGTGCGTGCCTCTACTCTTCTCATTACGCCTGAATAGGAAGGACTAGCCTACTATGCGACGTAAGCGATCACGACAGCGGCTTATTATTTTTCAATCGATTTTGCTTGTATTAGCGATAGCAGGAATTGTTTTTATTTATTGGAGCTATACGAGCGGAGACACCGACACGACCGAACAGCCAAGCCCATCTCCAACCGCYGTTCATGAACCAACGCCAGAACCTACCGAACCTCCGACGCCTGCGCCGACCGAGCCGCCGCAGCCCGTATTTTCGGAGGCTGTATGGATGGCAGTAGGCGATATCATGATGCACTCGCCGCAGCTACCGGGCTCTTACGATCAAGCGACGAAGCTGTACAACTTCAATCCGTACTTCACTGAAGTGAAGCCTTTATTTGCAGAAGGAGATTGGGTCATTGCGAACTTGGAGACACCTGTCGCAGGCAAAAAATACGGCTACACCGGCTATCCAAGCTTCAATGCGCCTTCAGAACTGATTGAGGCCCTCCAAAACGCTGGTTTCAACCTGCTGACGACTGCTAACAACCATTCCCTTGATAAAGGCGAAGGCGGCGTGCTAGGGACGTTAGAAACGCTAAAGGATTACGGGATAGAGCATACGGGAACAGCCTCTTCACAGCAGGAAGCCGATCAGTTGCTCATCGCTGAGCGCAACGGGATCAAGATGGGACTGCTCGCTTATACGTACGGCACGAACGGTATTCCAATTCCGACTGGCAAAGACTACTTGGTCAATATGATTGATGAACAGAAGATCATAGCCGATATGAAGCGTTTGCGTGAAGCGGGTGCTGACTTCGTTACCGTGTCGCTCCACTTCGGCAATGAATATCAGACGCAGCCAAGCGAGGAGCAGAAGCAGCTTGCCAGGTCGCTCGTTGCAGCCGGAGCGGACATTATTGCAGGCTCACACCCGCATGTGGTGCAGCCTTACGAAGTTATCGAAACGACCGGCGAGAACGGCCAACCAAGAAAAGCACTTATTATATATTCCATGGGCAATTTCATTTCGAACCAGCGCGGCGATTCCAAAGATTACGGCGTCATTTATAAAGTTCATATTCGCAAAAATATGACCGACGGCTCCATCGAGCTATCTGAAGTCGAGTCGATCCCGACCTGGGTTCACCGCTATAAGCCTGACAATGCGTTCCGTTATCGTATATTGCCCCTCGAGCAGACGGTTACCGCCGCATCTGATCCGATGTTAACAAAAACCGATTTCGCGACACTGAGGAAAGATTACGAAATGCTTCGCAAACGACTGGACTCTATGAAATAAGTATCAATAAACAGCGGCAACCAGGGACGAGAAATAATGTCCGTGATTGCCGCTCTTTTCGTTTATTCGTTTTTCATGCTTATGATAACTTTCCCTTTCGCATGGCCTTCTCCAAAATATCGGAGTGCCTGAGCCGCGTCGGATAGCGGATATTGCCGATCAATGACAGGCACGACTTGGCCCGCTTCGCCAAGAGCGTTCCAAATCATTTGGTCGTCGTGATTCGGCTTATGCACGAGGACCGCTGCTTTCTTCCTTCCAAGCCAAGCAGACAGCGGTGTTGCTAATAGAGTCAGGAGAATGCGAGGCATTGGACCGCCGATCATCACATACGTGCCGTCTGTCGTAAGCGTGTGCCTCATCGCGAAGACTGAACGGTTCCCGACGACATCGAGGATCAGATCGTATCGAAGACCGCTTGCGGTGAAGTCGTCTTTCATATAGTCCAACACATAATCCGCCCCGATGGAAAGCAGCATATCCAGTTTCTCGGCTCTATCGACACAGGTCACTTCTGCCCCGAGCAATTTGGCATACTGGACGGCAAACGTACCGACTCCTCCACCAGCCCCATTGATCAGCACCCGATGACCCTCTCGCAAATTTCCTTTATCGCGCATGCCCTGCAAAGCTAGAACGGCAGCCTGAGGAATAGCCGCTGCCTGATTGAAGCTTAGCCTCGCAGACTTTAGCGTCAAAGCCTCCTCGTTGGCACTTACATACTCGGCAAATCCGCCCCAGCCGCAGCCGGAAAGGTCTCCGAATACTTCGTCCCCCGGTCGGAATCGCTTGGCAGCGGCACCTACGGCGATTACACGCCCCGCGATGTCCGCTCCAAGAATGCGGTAACGAGGTTTGCGCAGCCCGCCAAGGCGGGTAATGTACGGTTGCCCGCGGAGGAGATCAAAGTCCCAGGAATTGACCGAAGCCGCATGAACCTCGATCAATACTTCATGATCCTTCGGCACAGGGACATCTACTTCTTCCAATCGGAGCACTTCCGGTGATCCGTAGGATTCATAGACCAACGCTTTCATTGTTCGTGTTCCTCGTATGCCGGGAGAGCTTGCAGCTTCTATCTCAACGCTCATGATCGTCCTCCTTAAATCCATTTAATAGGAACATGAAATAAGCTGCCCAAGCAGGGGCAGCTTATATGTACATCTTGATTCATCTATGCGTTAGCGACTTTCCCCAGCAAGTAGACAAGCAGCTGTTGATTATGCGCAGATATGCGGTCCAACGATTGCCCGATCATTTCGCCGCGCAGAGCAGAACCTCTCCCCGCCTCGGCTTGTCCCTTCTCCGATACGTTTACCCACACAATTCTACRGTCATTGTCGTCTCTAGTACGTACGATCAATTCATTGCGCTCCATCCGATCCAGCAGCGTCGTAATTGCAGCTGGCGTTGTAGCCAAATATTGCAGCAGGTCAGATGGCTTCATCGGCTGATGCTGCATTAGCAGCTCCAGCACATTCAACTGGCCTTCCGTTAAAGGAGCAAGCGATTCTTCCAAACTGGTTTTCCACTCGCGCGACAGCTTCGTCCACAACTTGGTAAATTCATCAGATACCATTATCTCACACCCTCCTGGCAATTTTCACCTATTCGTAGTTTTATTATAGCAGTGTTCAATGTCGAATAAAAGATTAATCTAATTAATAATTTGCGAGATTAATCGATAAAATGCCGAACGTTTTGACAGCATTAGACATACAATGTGACGAAGGCCCAGTACTGTGTGAATGCCTCTAGTTCCTTAGTAGGCGAAGGCAAAATCGATGGATGATTATGAGGAGCGTGATCCAACGTGGACCAGAAAATTGCGGAAATTATCCGAAAGGCAAAGGCTCAAGGCATAATAAAAGACCCGCAATGGCTGGAGAAACCGGATGAACCGGTGCCATTGTGGGTCATGTTAGAGGCTTTATTGGAAGTGATCGAGAAGCTCGACCCTCCTAATCGGCCTTTTGATTGATTTCGATCGTCGTCCGAACGAAAGTGGAAACGATAACATCGTTTTTGTCTACCGGGATCATAAGTCTGCCGATCGACTTGCGATCCTCGATTGGCGCTTGCTCGGAATTGACTTGCAGCTTCGCTCCTGAAGTCGTAATCGCAACGATATCAAGCGGATTGCGGCAGTAGAATGCAGCCGCAATCGTTGCGCCATTCGGACGAACACGCTTGCCTTCCTTGAACTCGAACGTTTGTACGCCTTTGCCGCCCCGTCCTTGAATCGGATAATCGAGCAACAGCGAACGTTTCGCATAACCTATATCGGAGATGACCAGCACTTCGCCTTCATCGTCGGCAACCCACTCGGCGGCAACAAGCTCATCGTCGTCCTTGAGCTGGATCCCTCTTACGCCAGTTGCTACTCTGCCCATCGGATTTACTTCCGCCTCGACGAATCGGATACTCATGCCGTTTTTCGTTACCAGCAATAGTTGCTTCTCTCCGTCGCTCAGCGCGACCTTGATCAGCTCATCGCCCTCGGCAACCTTGCAAGCCGCGACCGCTGTAGACCTTGTTGTTGCATATTCCTTCAGCTCAGTACGCTTTACTTGCCCCCGCTTCGTCACGAAGACGAGCGACACATTCGCCGCATTCATGTCCTTCACCGGAATGACGCTTATAATCGAATCATCCTTCGGAATCGGTACGATGTTGACGATCGCCGTGCCGGCATCCTTCCACTTGAACTCAGGAATTTGATGGACAGGCAACAAGTAATATTGACCCTTGCGCGTGAACAGCAGCAGATTGTCGATGGTGTTGACCGGCAGCAGCTCACGAATGACGTCGCCATCCTTGACTCCAGCATTGTCAATCTCGCCGCCGGATCTCGTATACGACAGCATGCTAGTCCGCTTAATGTAGCCCTGCTGGCTAAGCGTCACTAGCACATCCTCAGGAGTTACGAGAACTTCAAGGTTAACTTTAAGCTCCTCTACTTCGCCGCGGATATCGGAGCGACGATCGATGCCGTATTTATCACGGATCTCTATCAATTCATCCTTAATGACCCCGATCAGCTTCTTCTCGCTGTCGAGAATGGAACGCAAGTAAGCGATTTTCTTCTGCGCTTCCTTAAGCTCCTTCTCAAGCGACGTAATCTCTAGATTCGTCAGTCTATAGAGCTGCAACGTCAGGATCGCGTCTGCTTGACGCTCGGTGAAGCCGAACTTAGCAACGAGATTCTCTTGCGCATTGGCACGATTTTTCGACGCTTTGATTGTCGCAATTACTTCATCGAGCAGATTAAGCGCTTTAACGAGACCTTCTACGACATGCGCGCGATCTTCAGCCTTCTCAAGCTCGTATTTCGTCCGATAAGTAACCACTTCTTTTTGGTGAGCAATATAAGCGTCCAGCATTTGCTTGATACCAAGCTGCTGAGGCGTCTTATTAACGATTGCAACCATATTAAAGCTATAGGCAACCTGAAGGTCCGTCTTCTTCAGCAGATAGGCAAGAATGCCTTGCGCATCGGCATCCTTCTTGAACTCGACAACAATACGCAGGCCGTTCCGGCCGCTCTCGTCACGAACTTCGGCAATGCCCTCCACTTTTTTCTCAAGCCGGATGTTCTCCATCGCCGTTACAAGACGCGACTTCACGACTTGATACGGAATTTCGGTAATGACAAGCTGCTGCTTGCCGCCTCTCATATCCTCAATGACTGTTTTCGAACGAAGATAGATTTTGCCTTTGCCCGTCGCATAAGCGTCACGTATACCTTCTTCGCCCATGATGATACCGCCGGTAGGAAAGTCAGGTCCCTTGACGATTGTCATCAGCTCTTCCAGCGTCGTGTCTGGACGAGCCATGACGGCGATACAGGCATCGATAATTTCCCGAAGGTTATGAGGCGGGATTTCCGTCGCGAAGCCGGAGGAGATGCCGCTAACCCCGTTAACGAGCAAATTCGGATACCTCGAAGGCAGCACGACCGGCTCCTTCGTCGTATTATCGAAGTTGTCCTTGAACATGACCGTTCGCTTATCGATATCACGCAGCAATTCCATCGCGATAGGCGATAGTCTTGCTTCCGTATAACGCATAGCCGCCGGCGGGTCATCATCCTGAGAGCCCCAGTTGCCATGTCCGTCGACGAGCGTATGCGCCATTTTCCACGGCTGAGCCATCCGCACCATTCCATCGTAGATAGATGAGTCGCCATGGGGATGATAGTTGCCCATTACGTCGCCGACCGTCTTGGCCGACTTGCGATATTGCTTGTCCGGCGTATTGCCGGAATCGTACATCGCGTATAAAATACGGCGTTGTACCGGCTTCAAGCCATCGCGCACGTCGGGAATTGCACGATCTTGAATAATATATTTCGAATAGCGACCGAATCGGTCGCCTACGACTTCTTCCAGAAACGCCGGCAAAAACTGTTCCAGCATACTCATACGTCAATTTCCCCCTACTCTTCGTATTCCGTAAAGTCGACATTCTCGATAATCCAGCGCTTGCGCGGATCGACCTTGTCTCCCATTAACGTCGATACGCGACGCTCCGCCTTCGCGGCGTCTTCGATCTGCACTTGAAGCAGCGTGCGCGATTCCGGGTCCATCGTCGTTTCCCAAAGCTGATCGGGGTTCATCTCGCCGAGTCCTTTGTAACGCTGAAGATCATAATTTTTGCCGTATTCCTTCAAGTAATTTTGCAGCTGCTCGTCCGTCCAAGCGTATCTAACCGTCTCCAGCTTGCCTGATTTGCGAGTAATCTTGTAGAGCGGAGGCTGAGCGATATAGATGCGGCCAGTGTCGATAAGCGGCTTCATATAACGATAGAAGAACGTAAGCAGCAGCACCTGAATATGCGCGCCGTCCGTATCGGCATCGGTCATTATGATGATTTTGTTGTAATTGCTCTCTTCGGCTTCGAACTCCGGTCCGACGCCTGCGCCAATCGCCGCAATAATCGCCTTGTACTCGTCGTTCTTCAAGATGTCGACAAGCTTCGCCTTCTCCGGATTCATCGGCTTGCCTTTGAGCGGCAATATCGCTTGATGCTTCGAATCGCGGCCTTGCTTAGCCGAACCGCCAGCCGAGTCGCCTTCGACGATAAACAGCTCATTGCGAGTGACGTCCTTCGATTGCGCCGGTGTCAGCTTGCCGCCTAGATTGGAGCTCTCGCTCTTCTTCTTGCCGCTGCGAATTTCTTCACGCGCTTTGCGGGCTGCTTCGCGGGCCCTTGACGCTTGTACCGCTTTCTTCAGCAGCATCTGCGCAACCTGCGGATTTTCCTCAAGGAACACCTGCATCTTATCCGAGACAACCGCGTCAACCGCGCTTCGAGCCGATGCGCTGCCGAGCTGATCCTTCGTCTGACCGACGAATTCAACCTCGGACATCTTAATGTTAATGACTGCCATCATGCCTTCGCGAAGATCATTGCCTTCTAAGTTCTTGTCCTTCTCTTTCAAGAGCGCTGCCTTGCGCGCATAATCGTTCATTACGCGGGTATAGGCCGTCTTGAAGCCGGTCTCATGCGTACCGCCGCCGCGTGTCGGGATCGAGTTAACGAAGGAAGCGATCGTCTCGGTGTACCCGTCGTTATATTGCAGCGCTACTTCCACTTCAATCTCGTCGCGTTCACCCGCGAAATGAATGACTTCATGCAGCACCGTCTTGTCATCGTTCAAAAATTGTACGAATTGGCGCGCTCCGCCCTCATAATGGAAGACGTCCTGCTTCCCGCTTCGATCATCCTTAATCGATACTTTGAGTCCTGAGTTCAGAAAGGCAATTTCTTGCAAACGCTCCGACAAGGTGTCGTAGCTGACGGATGTTCCGCTTTGGAATACGCGGGCATCAGGCTTGAACGTTACCTTCGTTCCCGTCCGGTTCGTCGTTCCGGTCACTTCTAGACCGGTAACAGGCTCGCCGACATGCTCTTTGCCTTTATCGTCGACCCAATATTCGAACCGCATCTTATGTACTTTGCCATCGCGGAAGATTTCCACCTCAAGCCACTCAGACAATGCATTCGTAACCRATGCGCCTACACCGTGCAAGCCGCCCGACTTCTTATATCCCCCGCCGCCGAACTTGCCTCCCGCATGCAAGATCGTGAACACAACCTGCGGCGTCGGAATACCGGTCTTATGCATGCCGGTCGGAATGCCGCGCCCGTTGTCTTGTACCGTTATCGAACCGTTCTTATGCAGTGTCACATCAATCGCCGAGCAGAACTTGGCGAGATGCTCGTCCACCGCGTTGTCGACGATTTCCCAGACAAGATGGTGAAGACCGGAACTGCTCGTACTGCCTATGTACATGCCCGGACGCTTGCGGACTGCCGTCAAGCCTTCCAGGACTTGTATATCATCGGCCTCATAATTACGGTCTTGGGCCGTCGTATTTGTGAAGAGATCTATTTGCTCTGACATGAGCGTCCCCCAATCCAAAATCACGTTTCTCGTATCTTCAAGCTATTTTAATTCAAGATGTCCTGTTTCGTAAAGACGCCAAAGGAAACGATCAATCCGCAAATCCCCCAAATCGCAAGCACGACAAGGGAAAACGGGAGCGACATTCCTTCAATCGGCGGCGGCGACCCYTCAAGGTAACCCGTTAGATTCAAGTTAACAGCGAACAAATATTTCGCGCTCGTCCACGAGGAAGACATATTAGAAAGAATCGTGCCAGTGATGATCGCTGCCATCATCGTCAGCATGCTTGCCGCCGTACTGCGTATAAGTACCGACACCATGAGTGCTAGAACCGCTATGATTATCGCGGAATACCAGACAAGTCCAGCTTGCATCAGCATATATTGCCATTGCGGAACGGCATGCGCCCCGCTGCTGTCAATCGTTCCGTGAGCCATTCGAAACCCGGTGAAGATTGGCAAGCCCCAGCCCTCATAACCAAAGAACAAGCCTGAAATACCATAGCACAACAATGCCGTTACGACAACTGTCAACGATGCATATAGGACTAAGGCGCATAGCTTGCTGAACAGCACCTTCCATCGCCGAACCGGCCTTGTGAGCAGCAGCTTGATCGTCCCGCTCGTCCTCTCGCCGGATATTAAATCCGATCCAAGCGCGAGTATGAGCAGCGGAATAAAAAGCGTTACCGAATTGTTCAGAAATCCTCTTGTGAACGTAACCGCATTGGGAGCGCTTGGGTCAACATCATGATCCAAATAATATTGGAGCTGTCCGAGAAGAACGCGTCTGCCGCGCTTCCATTCCTCGGGAATGCGGTCGCTGGACAGCGTATTCTCAATATCGGTCATCCGCTGCAGCACTTGACTTCGCCAATCCGTAAATTTATCGGCATTATTCTGAGCAACCTTAAGCTCAGCATAGGTGAAAATAGGAATTAAAGCTAACAATATCGCGATAATGACGTAAAATCTTTTTTTCTTCCAAATCTTCAATGTCTCATTCTGGATGAGAGGCAACAGTTTATGCAAGCGTTTCGCCCCCTGTCATGCTAAGGAACAGCTCTTCAAGTGTCGGTGCGATTGGCAGCGCCGCAAGCACGCCGACTTGATGCTGAACGAGTGTTTCTATCATCGGTGCTATAAGCTCCTTGGACATCACTGTTACAATAGCGCCGGGCAGTGAAGCTAGAATTGCCTCATCCAACCGATGCTCATGATCAGAGACGAAGTGTACCTGTCCCGTCTCCTCAAGCAATTTCCTTCCGGCTTCCGGCTTTTCCAACTGCCAAACCACATAACTTTCCGCCTTCTCCACAAGGTCCTCTACGGAACCTTCAGCGATGACAACTCCTTCGCTAATGATAGCGACACGGTCGCAAAGCAATTGAATCTCGCTTAACAAATGACTGGAGATCATTACACTTAATCCATCTGCGGCAAGCTGCCTAATAAATTCGCGAAGCTCCTTAATCCCTTTCGGATCGAGACCGTTCGTAGGCTCATCGAGAATGAGCAGCTGAGGYTGTCCCAGCAGCGCTTGCGCGATACCTAATCGTTGGCGCATGCCAAGCGAATACGTTTTCACTTTATGATGAATGCGGTCGTCAAGCTGGACGATCCGGGCAACCTCTCTAATACGCTCCTCAGTAACGTTATCCAACATGCGGGCAGAGAAGAGCAAGTTGTCCCAGCCTGTTAAATAAGTATAGACCTCGGGATTTTCTACAATACATCCGACATGACTGAGCGCTTGCTCGGCATGCCCCGCTATATCATGACCGCAGATTCGCACCGTTCCCGACGTAGGCTTAATAAGTCCGACAAGCATCCTTATCGTTGTTGTCTTGCCGGATCCGTTCGGACCTAGAAAACCGAATATTTCGCCCTCCCTGATCTCGAAGCTGACATCCTCAATAATCGTCTTGCCTCTAATCTTCTTGTGAAGTCGATGTACCGCCAGCACTGCTTCCTTCATTGCTCTCTCCGTCCTCTTCGAGCCTTATTCCAATCCGCTCACAATACGTTCGGCTATCTGCTTGTACCCTTCATGATTCGGGTGAAAATGATCCTCTGACAGCCGCTTCCCAATCTGACGTTCGAATAGGTCGAACGTTGGAATCATCATCATATTAGGATGCTTATGCAGAATGGAATAGGCGTTCATATTCCATCRCTGCACTTCCAGGCTGCCATTCCTAAGCTGCTCTACATCGTAAAAGGGATTGTATAAGCCGATATATACGATTGTCGCATCGGCATTTATCGCATCTGTTGCATTCACGATCTTCTCGAAGTCGTCCATTGTCTTCGTTAACGCAGTCATTATTGATGCGATTTGCAGCGYAGACATCGGTCGCCCCTTGTTGGCTGCTCTGGCAGATTGAAATAGATCGTTGCCCCCAATCGTGAACAGGATGAGATTCGCACCTGATATAGCTTGCCGATATCCGCTGCCAAGGTCCAGCTTCTTGCTCAGCTCGCTGGTCAACATGCCGTTAATCGCCAAATTATTGACGATGCGAACCGGCTTGCCCAGCTTTTCTTGCAGACCGGCTGCCGTCAGCTTCACATAACCTTCACCTGACGTATCCCCGGTTCCCTTCGTTAACGAGTCGCCAAAAGCGACAATCCTTATTTCCTTTGCTTTCTCAAGCGGCAGCGCTCCGCTTGCTTCCGGTTGTTCGGTTCGTCCAGGCGTTACCGCTGCTGTTGACGGGTAGAGCATGTCCTTGACCKCCCAACCGAAGCCAAGCAGGAGACAGGCAGTCGAAGCCGCAGTCAACACTGCGATTATCGGCCATAATAATCGTGAACGAGTCTTCATCAACCATGCACCTCAGCTTCTCATTTGTTCTTTGAGTCAACCTGCCTCTGTTACCATGTTTTACAAAAAAGCTGGAATTATGTGATCGCGCGCAAAAAAAGAAGAGCACATCTACCGCGCTCTCCTGTCCATTCGAGTCATATAAGTCATCCTCGACCCTCAATATTTGCGATTCCCGACTTCCTTCTCCGCCATCTGCTCCGTAAATACGCTCTCGGACGAGACGATCCGCTTCGGCAGCGTTCGGCCTGCAGCAAGCTCCTGAACGGCCTGCATCACATTCGGTCCGAGCAGCGGATTACACTCGACAACGCAGTTAATTTGGCCTAATACCAGCTTCTCGAACGCCTTTCGCGTGCCATCAACCGAGATGATAACGATGTCTTTGCCCGGACGAAGTCCGTATTCCTCAATTGCTTCGATTGCCCCTAGCGCCATATCGTCATTATGGGCGAACAATACTCGAATCTCGCTTCCATGCTCCTGCAGGAAACCTTTCATGACCTCCTTGCCCTTCTCCATCGTAAAGTCGGCCGCTTTGCTATCCAGCAGCTTATATTCGTCGTGGCCCGTAATCGTGTCCTGAAACCCTTTGCCTCGCTGGATCGATGGCGATGAGCCCTCTGTCCCGCGCAGCTCCACAAAACCGATCGGCGCTTGTTGGTCGCGCATCTTATCGAGCAAGTATTTGCCTGCCTTCACGCCTTCCTCGTACAAATCCGCACCGATATGTGTAACATACAAGGACGGATCGTCAATATCGATAGAGCGATCGGTTATAATGACGGGAATGCCCGCTTGTTTCGCTTCCTTCAATATTTCGTCCCATCCCGAATGAACGACCGGTGCAACAGCAATGACGTCAACGCGCTTCTCGATAAAAGAGCGGATAGCCTCGAACTGCTTCTCCTGTGACTGCTCGGCATTCTCGAACAGCAGCTCGATGCCCGCTTCTTCGGCCGCTTCCTTAATGGAGGTCGTGTTCGCTTCTCTCCAATCGCTCTCCGAACCCAGCTGAGAGAAGCCCAGTACCAACGGACGGGCTGGCGGATATGCCTCGGCTGATGGCTCTTCCGTATTATTTTGACTTTGCCATTCAGCTTCTAGCGCTTGTTCATTGGAAGGGTTATTGTCTCCCGCCAAGCAACCCGAAGCTGCTAGAAGAATAACGATTGCAAGACCAAATATGTACCATCGCAGCCTACGCTTCAACCATGTCCCCCGCTTCCGCAACCTTAGTTCCCATGCTGCATCTTTTTTAGCTCCATTGTACATTAGATCTAACCTATCCGCGAGACAGCGCGAACTCGTTTTCTTAAATTTTGTGAATGGAGCGTCTAGCGCTAAGCAGCCGCTGGAACACGATGAACAGAAACAGCAACAGCCCAATGACGATCTTCGTCCACCAAGAGCTTAACGTTCCTTCGAAGCTGATAATCGTCTGAATGACGCCTTGAATCATGACGCCGAAGAACGTCCCTAGGACATAGCCGAAACCGCCCGTAAGCAGCGTTCCGCCGATGACGACGGCAGCGATGGCATCGAGCTCCAGACCAACCGCATGCAGGCCATAGCCCGATAGCATATAGAACGTGAATACGACACCTGCAAG
>NZ_JBFRGE010000097.1:0-20238 GCF_052115185.1 Paenibacillus sp. 2TAB19
GTACACGGGTGGTTTAAAGCCGGTTATATCAACAAAGATGCGGCTACGAGCTCGTCTCCAGGTTTGGATTATATGAAAGCTGGCAAGGCCTTTTCTTACTTCTTCTTAGCTAAAGTTGGAGCAGTTCAAGCGCAGTCGCGACTCGTAGGTCAGGAATTAGTTTTTGCACCTTTGCTGCCGAACGTATATTCAACTACGTCCGATGTATTGACAGGACTGTGGACGATTTCCGCCAACTCTACGAATCCGGAAAGAACAATGATGTTCATGAATCTCATGTACTCGGATCCGCGAATCGCCAACCTGCTGCTGTGGGGGGTTGAAGGGAAACACTATGTGAAGCAGGACAACAATCAAATTGATTACCCTCAAGGCATGGATAATCAATCGGTTGGTTATTCCAATCAAGATTGGCTGATTGGTAATTCATTCCTAACCTATACGTACAAGACAGAGGATGCGGATAAATGGAAGAAAACTGTGGAAGCGAATAAAGCAGCCATAAAGTCGAAAGCATTAGGCTTCGCTTTCAATTCTGAACCGCTCAAAACCGAAATCACGGCGATTCAGAATGTCATGGGTCAGTACCGAAAAGGGTTGGAGTCGGGGTCCATTGATCCAGCTGCCAAACTGGAAGAATTTAGAGGAAAGCTGAAAACCGCTGGGCTGGAAAAAGTTATCGCGGAGAAGCAGAAGCAGCTGGACGCTTGGGCTGCAGCACAATAATAGCCAATTAAAGGATGCCGGATCATTCATTAGGATCCGGCTTTTCTTTTTGAAAATTTGCGTCTCCGCTTTAAGAAAATAGCTTCAAACTGTCATTGAAATAGTCCTCTGAGTGTTAGATGGAACGAAGGCCATTTTATATGATAACAATAGAAACCAGTGAATACGACGGGGGAGGATTTTCAGATGGAACAAGCCGCATCGGCTGCCAACGTGCAAACGGGACTTAAAAAGAAAAAAACGCAATATCGAAGGTATGTGCCACTGCTGCTTATGTTGGTGCCAGGGCTGCTGTACTTTCTATTCAACAATTATCTGCCTATGTTGGGGATCGCAATCGCCTTCAAAAAAATCAATTTTGCCAAGGGGATTCTAGCGAGCGACTGGGTCGGTTTTGAAAATTTCGAATATCTTTTCAAGACATCGGATGCATTCATTATTACGCGAAATACGATTCTATATAATCTCGTATTTATTGTCGTCGGTACTGTGCTATCTCTAGCTACAGCCATCCTTCTGAATGAGATCAAAAACCAACGACTGTTGAAAGCTTACCAAAGTATCATAACCCTGCCGCACTTGATTTCTATGGTCATCGTCAGTTATCTGGTGTTTGCTCTTCTGAGTCCGGAGACGGGATTCATGAACAAGACGGTGCTTCCGTGGTTTGGCATTGAAGAGGGGATATCTTGGTACACGGAATCGAAGTATTGGCCCGTGATCCTGACTCTCGTCAACTTCTGGAAGAGTGTAGGCTACTCCAGCATTATCTTTTTCGCAGCGCTTCTTGGCATTGACGAGGAATATTATGAAGCAGCCAGACTCGATGGCGCTAGCCGATTGCAGCAGATTTTCAATATTACGTTGCCGATTCTAATGCCGACCATTATTATGTTGACGCTACTCAGCGTGGGACGGATCTTCTATTCCGACTTCGGCCTGTTTTATCAAGTTCCGATGGCCTCTGGCGCATTATTCGAAACGACGGCAACAATTGACACCTATGTATTTCGCGGACTAATGGGCAACGGAGATATCGGTATGTCTACCGCAGCAGGTGTTTATCAATCGATCGTTGGTTTCATCCTTGTCATTGTAGCGAATTATTCAGTCCGAATTTATAACAAAGATAATGCATTGTTCTAGGAGGTGGACGTATTGAAAACAGAAAGCAAAGGCTTAGAAGTATTTAGTAACGTGATTATGGGGTTGTTTGCCGCATTCTGTCTGATCCCTTTTGTCCTGCTTATCTCGGCATCGCTAACGGATCAGAACGCCATTTTAACGAAAGGTTATTCGTTCATCCCTCAGGATTTCAGCGCTGCCGCATATGAGTATCTCATTCACCGAGGATCGGATATTGCAAGAGCCTATGGAGTGACTGTATTCGTTACCGTGTTCGGCACGATCGTCGGTGTGGCGATGACGACTTTGCTTGCCTACCCGCTTGCCAGAAGCATTACGCCGCACCGCAATTTGATTATGTTTATCATTTTCTTCACCATGCTGTTCCATGGCGGCATGGTGCCGAGTTACCTTGTATATACCCAGTTGTTCGACCTTAAGAATACCATTTGGGCGTTGATTATTCCCGGGATGTTAACGAACGGATTTTTCGTCATGATGACGCGGACGTTTTTCCAAACCACCATTCCGCCGGCTTTAATAGAATCAGCACAAATCGATGGGGCAAGCGAGCTTCGGACACTTTGGTCCGTGGTGATTCCTCTCTCGACACCCATTATGGCGACGATGGGGTTGTTTCAAAGCATCATGTACTGGAATGACTGGCAGCTCGGCATGATGTATGTGACGGATCCGAAGCTGTTCAGCATCCAGAATCTATTAAACCGGATCATGCAGGATATCGATTTTATAAATGCCAACTTAGGCTCGAATGCCGGGGCGGCTCTGGAACAGATGCCTTCAGACGCGGTCAAGATGGCGATTGCCGTGATTGGCGTCCTTCCGATCCTGGTGGCGTATCCATTCTTCCAAAAGTATTTTATCAAAGGTATTATGATCGGTGCGGTTAAAGGCTGATTGAGAGGAGATCCTCATGACCATTTACAAAGATGCCAGTGTATCCATTCAAGAAAGAGTAGATGATTTACTTGGCCGTATGACATTGAAAGAAAAAGCAGCACAATTAACTTGTTCCGTTACAATGGGCGGGGCTGAAAACATGCAAGTCCTTAAAGAAAATTTGGCCGATGGGATCGGCACCTTAAGTTTTCTGAACAGCTCTCTGACAGGTAACAACAAGAAAGACATGGATACGCTTAAGACACTACAGCATTTCCTTGTCGAGGAATCGAGACTCGGTATACCGGCACTTGTCCATAACGAAGGCGTAGCCGGAGCACAGATCCCGGGGGCAACCACTTTTCCGCAGTCCATTAATGTTGCAGCTACATGGGAGCCGGAATTGGCCCGCAAAATGGGCGAAGTCGTGAAAAAGCAACTCATGGCTTATGGCATTCGCGCCGTCCATTCCCCATTGCTGGATTTGGCGAGAGACCCAAGGTGGGGAAGATTTGGCGAAACCTACGGTGAAGACGCGTATTTGACTGCTCAGATGGGTGTGGCCTACATCAAGGGCGCCCAAGGAGAAGCAGAATTAATGGCCGCTCCCAAGCATTTCGTCGGCTATGGAAATGCCGAAGGCGGCAGAAATGGCGGAGAACAACAAATCGGCGAACGAAAGCTGCTGGATACCTACTGTTTTCCGTTCGAAGCAGCTATTCAAGAAGCTGATGTGATGAGTATTATGAACAGCTATGGTATTTTGAACGATCAGGCAATCTCTACATCCAAATGGCTGCTTACCGATATTCTTCGGGATAAATTAGGTTTTAAAGGTATGGTCGTAGCGKATTATGGGAGCATAAGCCATTCCCATGCCCGTTACAGAGCGGCTAAGGACCAGAAAGAAAGCGCCATTTTGGCGCTTCAGGCTGGAATGGATGTGGAGCAGCCGAGCAATACATGCTTCAAATATTTGGTTGAGGCTGCTGAACAGGGTGAAATCGATATCGCTTTAATCGATCGTTCGGTAAGAAGAGTACTAGAGACCAAGTTTAAATTGGGGTTATTTGAGAGCCCATACGAGATCGGAAATTTCGAAGAAGAAATCAGCAAGCCGGAGTATGCAGAGCTTTCTTTGGAAATTGCCGAGAAATCCATCGTTATGGTCAAAAATGAAGATCAGGTTCTACCGCTGAAGCGTTCGCTGAAAATCGCGTTAATCGGACCTTCTGCAGAGGAGAAAACAAACTTTTTTGGCGGCTATTCCTCTGTTGGGACGGCCATAACAACCAGCGGCGATTTTGACCGGTCAGAAGAGGATAGCTATCTCAAGGCTGCTTACACTGCAATGATTACGGAATATAAAGACGTGCTAAAGAAAAGCGGCATTGTTTTTGAAGATCAGCCTTCCCCGGAACAAAAAGAGATGATTATAGCCAGACTGAAGCAACGAAACACAAAGTCAAACAAAGAATATAAGTCTGCTGAAGAGTTTGTTGAACAATACTATCCAATGTGCATTACCGTAAAGGATGCTCTAGAGAGGCAATTCGGAAAAGAGAATATCGTGTACGCCAAGGGCTGCGAGCTCAAAAAGGCAGTAGACGGCGGTATCGAAGAGGTGAAAAAGGCGGTCGAACAAGCGGATCTTGTCATCGCGGTAATAGGCGGCAAAGAGAGCATGAGACATCCGGATGCAACCGAGGGAGAAAATAAGGACAATATCAACATTGATTTGGAAAAGCCGCAGCTCGATATGATGGAAGAGGTTTTTAAGCTGAACAAACCTGTCGTATCCGTTATCATTGACGGCAGACCGTTAGCGACGCCTCTTGTCTGTGCGAAGAGTAAGGCTGTTCTGTATGCGTGGCTTCCTGCACAGTCAGGGGCTCAGGCCATTGTGAACATTCTATCAGGTACGCGCAATCCTAGTGGTAAGCTGCCGGCCACGGTGTTGAAAGACTCAGGTCAAATTCCCATGTATCATAGCAGATTGCCGTTTTTTGTAGAGATCGAAGATTGGGCGGAATACATTGACCCCGATAAAACCAAACCGTTATTCCCGTTCGGACATGGATTAAGCTACACAAGATTTGAATACGGAGACTTGAAGCTGAACGATACTGTTCGTTCGGATGGATCCTTGAAAATAAACTTTACGATCAAAAATGCTGGACACTGCAGCGGGGATGAAATTGTACAGGTGTATATCAGAGATGCGGTGAGCAGTATCGTGAGGCCTGTTAAACAACTTGTGGGGTTTGCTAGAGTAAGCTTGGAACTGAATGAAGTCAAAGAAGTCACTTGTGAAGTCGATATGAAACAACTTGCTTTCCATGATCTGAACATGGAACAAGTCGTGGAGCCAGGGAAGATGGAGGTCTATATCGGCGCTTCATCCCAAGATATCCGATTGCGGGGAATGTTTGAAATCGTCGGGGAGAGATTAGTTGTGGAAAGAAAAGTTTTTTCATCAAAAGTAACCGTAAACTAGCGCGAAGAGGGATTGCCGTGAAAAGAGAAAACATCGACCGCGCCTGGGAATTTGTGAATGGTACAAGATCCACGATGCCGATTCCCGGCATGGCCCAAAGTTCAAGAATCGTAAACCTGCCGCATGATTTTATGATTGAGACGGATGCTGCACCGGATGCGCCGGGAGGGGCGTTGACGGGTTATTACAACGGAGGAGTCGGTACTTACACCAAGATTCTTCACCTTCCGGAAGAGTATGCTGGTAAACGACTATTGGTGGAGTTTGACGGGGCATATATGAATACGACCGTTGTGTTGAACGGCCATACTGTTGCCAGACAACATAACGGTTATACTCCCTTTCATGCTGATCTCACTCCATATATGAAGTTAGGTAAGCCGAACCGTCTTTCCGTGACCGTTAACAATGCAGCCCAACCGAACGCACGCTGGTATACCGGCTCGGGCTTGTACAGGCATGTCGATCTGTTGATTGCTCCCAAAACTCATATCGCGCCATGGGGCATTTATGCCCGGACATCGCATATCGTGAACGGTACCGCTTTTGTTACGGTGGAGACGACGGTGGAGAACCATACCTCTGATTCAGCCAACCTATGGGTGGACGTTCAGCTCGAAAAGGAGTCCTGCGGTACAGTATCGGGAACCGGCAGGGTTAAAGTGCATGTTCCCGCGGGTGAAAAGGGCATCGGTCGAGTCATGGTTGCGGTCGAGAACGCGGAACTCTGGGACATCGATTCACCAAAGCTCTATAAAATCAAGGCGCGGCTCGCCGACAAGGATTCGGTCCTGGACAGCGACAGCACAATATTCGGCATACGGACCATTTCCGTTGACGTGAAGAACGGCTTTATGCTGAATGGGCGCGCGTTAAAGCTGAAAGGCGGGTGCGTTCATCACGATAACGGCATCCTGGGCGCGGCTTCTTATCGAGATAGTGAATTTCGCAGGATGAAGCTTCACAAAGACAATGGATACAACGCGATTCGGTTCTCTCATAATCCGATGTCGCGGGATTTGGTAAATGCCTGCGATCATCTAGGCCTGCTTGTTATAAATGAAGCTTTCGATGTATGGACAATGGAGAAGAACACCCATGATTACAGCCAATACTTCGAGCAGGACTGGCAGAAGGATCTTGATGCCTTCATTCTCCGTGACCGCAACAGTCCCAGTGTCATTATGTGGTCGGTCGGCAATGAGGTGCCGGAACGCGGCGGATTATCCGGCGGCTACCTATGGTCCGCCAAGCTGGCGGCACGAGTTCGCGAGCTAGATCCTACTAGGTTCGTCACGAATGCCGTATGTTCATTCTTCAGCGGGCTTGATGACGAGGATGCGGCACAATTTTTCGAAGCGCTCTTCGAGCAGTCCAAGCGCGGAGGCGATCTGATCAACCTGGATACGGATTTTGGTAAAGCGATCTGGGGTGACTATACCGAAGCATTAAATGCCCCGATGGATGTGGTCGGCTATAATTATTTGAATTATCACTTTGAAGACGCCATGACCAAGTATCCTAATCGAGTCATTTGTTCCACGGAGAGCAAACCGCGCGAAATGGACATCTATTGGAACGATGTGGAACGTTTCTCTCATGTGATCGGTGATTTTAATTGGACAAGCCATGATTATCTCGGAGAAGCGGGGATCGGCAAAGTCTTTCATGTGGATCCACAGCAAGCGGCGGATGCTTATAAAAGGGCACATCTTTCTCCATTTCCATGGCGCACAGCTAACGATTCCGATTTTGACCTGTGCGGCTTCGAACGCCCGCAGCTGGCTTACCGCAGAATTGTTTGGGGTTCCGATGAAACCTACATTGCGTCGCATAATCCGGTGAACCATGGCATGGTCGAAGTCATGGGCCGTTGGGGCTGGCCGGACGTCGAGAATGCCTGGAGCTGGACAGGCTTAGAAGGAAAGCCCGTTCTGGTGGAGGTTTACTCCGCGGCCGAGGAAGTCGAGTTGATTTTGAACGGGAAAAGCCTTGGAAGAAAGTTTGCGGGAAAACAGAATCGGTTTACCGCTGCTTTTGAAGTGATCTACGAACCGGGGACGTTAGAAGCTATCAGCTATTCGTCCGGTAGAAAAGTGTCATCTGATCAACTGATTTCGGCAGGGGAATCGGTTGGAGTTCGGCTCAGTCCGGAGCGGAGCGAACTTGATGCAGACGGACAATCGCTGTCTTTCGTCATTGTAGAGGTTATCGATGCAAATGGGCGGCTCGTGCAAACGGCTGACGTTAAGGCGACTGCCATTATTGAAGGCGCGGCTACGTTGGCTGCATTCGGCACTGGCCGGCCGCAAACGGCTGAAAACTATACCAAAGGGGAATTTACTTCATATAAGGGAAGGCTGCTAGCAATCGTTCGAGCAGGCTATGAGTCCGGCGCAGCGTTTCTTACGGTTAGCGTGGAAGGTCTGGAATCCGTCAAAGTAGAGATACCGGTGCGATAATCCCATAGATGAAAATTTGAATAGAAATATATTGAGAGAGGTGTAGGGTAATGACCAGGAGATTAGAGGGGAAGGTAGCGGTTGTTACAGGCTCTGGACAGGGTATTGGCAGAGGTATTGCACTCGTCCTTGCCCGTGAAGGCGCGAAGGTGATCACGAATAACCGCAAACCAGGCGCACAAAAGGAAATCGTGGACCTTCACATTCTAGATGATGAAGCGAAAGCCAAACATGCTGCTTTAAGTGGAGATGCCGAGAAAACCGCGAACGAGATTATTGCATTGGGCGGAGAAGCGATACCCTTCTTTGGCAATGTAGCCGACTTTGAAACTGCAGGGAAGATGATTCAAACCGCAGTTGATAGATGGGGAAGAGTCGATATTCTGGTTAATAATGCAGCTGGTTTAGGTGCAGGCACGTTACTGGATACTTCGGAAGAGGAATGGGACTACCAAACCGTTCCTAAACTAAAAGGTGCCTACAACACAATGAAGCACGCCATACCATGTATGATTGAGCAGAATTTCGGCCGAATTATTAATATCGCTTCGGATGCATGGACGGGGATACCGGGACTGGCTGCCTATAGTGCCGGTAACGCGGGTTTGGTCGGCGTAAGCAAGGCTGTGGCGAAAGAATTGTCCAAGTATGGAATAACAGTGAATACCATTTGCCCTCAAGCAGATTCACCTGGTCATGTTCTGAACTTCGCGATTGCCAAGAAAAAGATTGAGGCGTTCATGGGCGGAAACCCCATCAGTCAAGAGAAAATGAAAGCGGTCGAGGCGGCACATGGCCCGGCTGAAAATATGGCGCCATTCCTGGCTTATTTGGCTACCGAAGAGGCCGGATCCATAAATGGCGCCGTATTCTCGGTTACCGGAGATGCACGTGTTACCCTTTACACAGAGCCGGTGCAAGCGAGTACGATCAAGAAGGATGAAGGTCCATGGACGCTAGAGGAGTTAATTGAGACGGTTCCCCGGACATTGCTTAAGGACTATCGCTCGATCGTAAATCATAACAATTGGGGTAAGTGAGAATTGATTCAGCAGCATCAACGAAGTCGAAATGACGACTCAAGCCATTTCAGAACCCCTAGATGCAGGAAGTCCAATGGAAGCTTGGAGGGCTTGCTTGTTATCGGGTATGGGCAGCCAGCTCTGCTTACGTTGGTGAAATTGAAATTGTGCTGGATTCTCCCAATGGAACTTGTATCGGCCGTTGCAAGGTTAGCAGAACGGGCGGCTGGCGTGTCTGGCGTAGCCTGCCCGATTGTACCGACTTCCGGCGTACATGCCGKTTATCTCGTCTTCAAAGGCCGTTCGGATGGAAGGTTGTTTAATTTGAAGAGTTTTCAGTTCTGTGACTAAATAACACAAGTCAAGAGTATCACGCATGGATCTGGGTTAGATAGCCGAGTTTTATGGTAKCTGATCGATTATCGTGAAGGAGTAAAGAATAAACATACAAGGGAGTTTGAAAACGATGTCTAAATTCAAGTATTCTGTCGGCCCATGGAACGTTCATAACGGAGCGGATACCTACGGTCCCCCGGTACGAAAAGAGATCGAATTTGAGGAAAAAATCAGAGCCTTCGCAGAGATAGGCTTCAGCGCGATCCAGTTTCATGACGACGATGTTGTTCCGAATATGAATGATTTATCGGAAGAAGAGATCAAATCGGAAGCCAGAAAAATGAAGGCACTACTCGACAACTATAACCTTGTTGCGGAGTTCGTAGCCCCGCGCCTCTGGATGGATCCGCATACGATCGAAGGAGGGTTCATGTCAACCTCCAAGAAAGATCGCGAATTTGCGATGTGGCGCTCATACCGCTCGATTGATATCGCACACGAGCTGGGTTGCGACAAGATCGTCTTGTGGCTCGCAAGGGAAGGGACGCTTTGCGCGGAGAGCAAAAGTCCGGTCGAGGCGACCAAGCAGTTGATCGAAGCGATCAATGGCATGCTGACCTACGATAAAAATATTAAAGTGCTTATCGAGCCAAAGCCGAATGAACCGATCGACCGCAGCATTTGCGGAACGATGGGGCATGTGCTTGCCGTATCGGCCGCAACGATTGATCCTTCCCGCGTCGGAGGGCTGATGGAATCYGCGCATGCTGTGTTGGCCGGATTGGATCCGTCCCATGAGATGGGCTTCGCGATGGCCATGAATAAGCTGTGGGGCGTACACTTGAATGACCAGAATGGAATGAAGTTTGACCAGGATAAGAGCTTCGGCGTGGAAAATCTTCGRCAAGCCTTCAATCAAGTTAAAGTGTTGAAAGAAAACAATTACGGAGCGTGCGGCGAATATGTGGGGCTTGATGTGAAAGCCATGCGCACGACCGTGGATAAGGACAGCTATACACATTTGGAGAACAGCTTGAAAATTGTAAAGGCGTTGGAGGAAAAGGTCAATCGGTTCGATTACGAGTATCAGAAGAAATGCGTGGAAACGAGAGACTTCGAAGCCCTTGAAATGTATGTGATGAATCTGCTTATGGGTATCGGATAGGACCTGACGCTGAGAAGCGCGCCGGAAACGGCGAGYAAGGGAAGAACAAAAAACGTTAGAGGCTCAGCTCGAACTCGCATGCATCTACAAGCTTCTGTTTGTGCGCAGTCAGCAGTTCTAGGCTCTCTGATTCCGAATAAAAACGCTGTCCGTTTTGCAGCTTCAGATGGGTACCTTGTTTGTCCCAATAGGCCTTACTTTCTCGATACTGTTTAGGCGTGCAACCAAATTGGTTGACGAACATCGTATTAAGATAACGGGTATCGGAGTACCCGCTCTCCATACAGATATCTATTAACTTCATATTGGTTTGCATGATTAACTGCTTCGCTTTCTCGAACCGTACTTGATTGAGATATTCCTGGAAGGTCATATTCAAATTCTCTTTTAAAAAATGAKACAGATAGGAAAGAGAAAGATTTTCCTGCTTCGCAATCGTTGAGAGCAGCAGCTTACCAGTGTAATTCTCTTCTATATAGCTGACGATTCGGTTCATTCGGTGAAGACTTTGGATATTCTTCGCACGTTCTTCGTCACTGATCAGATGGTGCGGTGCACTCCGCAGCAATTCATAAAAGAGGCGGTTGAGCAAACTGATACAGATAAACTCGTAAGCCGATCTTTTGTCAAAGTATACACAAGCCATCTCCACTAACAAGGAACTCAAGGTGCGGACTTGATCAGTCGAGAGAACATCCGTTAGATTCGAAGAATTGAAAACGACATTTGGAAGAGCCGGGAAGTAGGAGTTGCAAAATTTCGGCGATAGTTGAAGCGACAAGATTGTCGCGCTTTCACTTAGAGCCCGGAGTTCATGAGGCTGGATCGGATTGAACACAATGATAGCATGCTTGGATACGTGGTAGCTCTCTTTTTTGGAAACAACCGATAACTCGCCCTCTAGCAGCAAGCAGATTTCGAAATCGTGATGCATGTGCGAATTGCGGTAGGATAAATCGACTAAAAACGGGTTTAAATATTTGATCCGCGGGTGCTTTATGATTTCATATTCATCGCTCATTAATCATGATCCTCCGTGTTAAACGCGCAGTTAAATCATAGTCTAGYATTTTCTATAAATCAAGTCATGTTATATTTCATTGGAGGAATGCGAATTGTCTCGTTTTAGTGTACCTTACCGCGTAATCGTTGGCGGTCATGTATGCCTGGACATCATTCCCGCGGTTCACGGTGGTGATTTCAAGATAGTTCCAGGCAAGCTTATCGAAGTCGGACAAGCCGTTGTTGCTACTGGAGGTGCCGTTGCGAATACCGGTATCGCCTTGCATCGACTTGGCGTTCCCATTCAATTGATGGGCAAGATCGGGGACGACATTCTAGGTGAGGCAATTCTGGGGATTTTCCGCAAGGAAAACCAAGATCTGACGAGAGGCATGATCATCGCAGAGGGCGAGTCTACCGCGTATTCCATCGTACTCAGTCCTCCGAATAGGGATCGCATGTTTCTACATTGCACCGGAGCGAACGACACATTCAACTCTAGCAATGTAACAACGGATGCGCTCGTTAATGCAGGCTTGTTTCATTTTGGATATCCGCCTCTTATGCAGCACATGTATACAAACAATGGCTCGGAATTATGTCTTATGATGCGAAAAGTAAAGGAAGCAGGGCTGACAACGTCTCTTGATCTAGCCAAGCCTGATCCATACTCGGCAGCGGGGAAGTTGAACTGGAGCAGGATCTTGACTGAGGTGTTACCTCATGTAGATCTATTCCTTCCGAGTATCGAGGAGATTCTGTTCATGCTGAGAAGAGAACGCTATGAAGAGATGCTGCAAGAATACGGTACGGAAGGACTAGTCAGTCATGTTGACACACAGCTCCTGGAAGAGATTTCGACGGAGCTGCTGAACATGGGGACAGGCGTTGTTATCTTAAAGCTCGGGAAATTTGGCCTATATATGAGAACGACTTCTCATGTATCACGTCTGGGAAATATGGAACTATACGGTCCTGTGAACCAAGAAGTGTGGTTGGATCGAGAGCTGTATACCCCTTGCTTCCAAGTTGCTGTCGCCGGCACAACCGGTGCTGGAGATTGTACGATTGCAGGCTTTCTGGCAGGCATCATCCAAGGGCTGCGCCCTGAAGAGTCGTTAATCGGTGCAGTAGCTACCGGGGCACATAATGTTGAACAGCCAGATGCCACTAGCGGCATTCCTTCTTGGAAAAAGGTTATGGAACGAATCGCAGCTGGATGGCCACAACATGAACCTAATCCGTATCTTACTGACTTTGTTTCTTTTAATATTGACGACGTTTTTGTTTTTTTTGGACCGAATGACAGACTGGGCTCTGCCACTAGGAGATAGAATTTTCCTTTGGTGTTGTTCATGATGATGCCTTGCAGACCGCTCTTCGAGTGCATTGATAGAACGAACTGAAAAACAGCCGGTGGAGAACCACCGGCTATTACCGTGAAGGTTAATGAACTACGACGCGAACTCGGTCAAGGTTCGATATCTTCGCGAATGCTGTGCTGGTGTCGCCATCGCGCTGGGCGGTTGCCTTTAAGGAAGGGAAGTAAGTTCCGGCCTGATTGTAAGTGTAGGTAATCGTAACTTCCAATGTCTTTTTCGGATTTCCCATTTCAGCTGCTGTGAAGTCGCCGTTGCCAAGGAAGTCCCACTCCGTACTCACGACCTTGCCTGCTCCAGGCGGTACCTGGATTTTAGCCTTGAAGGTGATTGTCTGACCAGCATTGATATCAATACGATCCGAGTTATTGACGGTCAGATCGACGACAGGCTGAATCCCTTGGCGCACCGCGGCGTTCGCTGGTACGGTAATTTGATTATCGAACACATCGTAACGGGTCGATTTCGGCGGCGCCATATCTTTCTCAGCCCAAGCGCTAACGTCCCGTAACGCTTGCTCGAGAATGCCCCAATAATCTACGAGAAAGGCGTTGTGCGGAGCTACATGATCCGCATTGTCGTTATACCAGATTCGGAAGTTGTCGCTGTACTTCTTGCCAAGGGCTGTCTTAACCCGTTGGCTGTACCAATCGCCGTCCCAGGGGAAAGCGTCGACATCGAGCAGGTTGGTGACAGTTATAACTTTGCCGTTGATTCCGCCGGTGTATGTGCCGCCGCCGGTGACACCTTTGGCGATAATCGATCCAACCTCCATGGAACGCTGCGGATAGATCGGCGATCCGTCAGCGGCCTTGAACTGGTCCCATGCGGAGAAACCAGGCTGCTTCGGAACCTGGTGACGATGGTACGAAAGCAGCGCGAGTGACCATTTATTATCGATCTCAAGTTTAAGGGTGGTGTTCAAGGCATTCAGCACGTTGTCCTGATTTCCGCTTGTGAGAGTAAATATCTTTGTAGCTCGGTCTAATGAGCCATTCAGTGTGCCGAGCTTGGAGCCGTCCGCTGTGTACAACGTAAAGTCGGGATTTGGATAGCTTAAATTTGCGGGGACGTCATCAACCGCCAGACTAGTCGGTACGTTCTCCGCATTTCGAGTAACGTGAGTGATGTGGACCGTCTGACTGATTCTGGCTGCGCGGAATAGGTTGCCGAGAGTGGATTGCTCTGTGCCGAGATATCCTGGCTTGCTCCAGAAGTCGTCGGCATAGGTCGGATCGAAGGCCTTAACCGTGCTTCCGAAGCCCAAGAGGCCGTTAGGGTCGTCCAGAGCGAGGATATAGTTATTATCCATCCAGCCCCGCAGCGGTAAGCCGAGCTTCGTCACTTCCTGAAGCACAGTCCGTTCGGCATCATTGAATCCAGCATAGGGGTCGCCGCTGCCGCCGGGACTCACCGCGTCTGCAATCTGTTGCGCTTGTTCCGCGAGCACAAAGCGCGCGAAGCCCCGGATGAAGAAGTTATTCGGAATGGAGGTCGGCGTGCCCGGGATGAACGGAACTGCACCGTCCCATACACCGGAAGTGTTCTCAATGGCGCCGATAGTCATATAAGAGCCGCCGCTGCCGCCCCAGATGTAGCCATAGATTCGGTCAGACGAACCATAATATTCCGCAGCCACCGTCTTGGAGAATTTGGCTGCTGCCGCATCGACCCGGTAGCCGCTGCCACCGTTAGTCTGTACCGTGTACGCCCCGCTAACTGCGCCGAAACTAATGATTTTGTCTTCGGCGTTTTCATTAATTAGCGGGTACACGTATTGATAGAAACGGCCCTGCCACTGACTTTTCGGGGGGAAATAGAAATTAAACTTCTTGTTCGTACCTTCGAAGTGGCCTGACACCTTGTGAACCGGTACCGGGGTGGTCAGATCGGACTCGCTGTCAATCACCGGGTTATTATACAGTGGATCTACGCAACCAGCAGTTACCCACATTGGCCCGCCCTCAGCTTTAGGCGAGCATTGTGATGGCAACGACCCCGCCGAAATGCTCAAGCCCGGCACCAACAACGAACTGAACAATGTCGTGACAATGGCCAGCTTACCCAACAGCTTTACCCGCGGGCCTACGTTCACACGCGTGTTCGATTTTTTGTAGAATCCCATTTCCAGCCTCCTAACATAAATTTTGAATGCGTTTTCATTATAAGTTAACGAGCAAAAGGCTAATATCTAAAAAACTACAAAAACTTTAGCTTTTTCATTTGGCTTGTGAGGAACATGAAGGGCAAACCAAAGAAAACTAAAAGAAATTGTAGATTTTTAGAGTACGTTTAAAAGTCTGGTATCTGTATATTAGATATCTAAGATTCCATATTGGAAAAACAGTAGTCTTTCTATGATTCAGTAATAAAGGAGATGGACGATATTCCACAATCTTCAAAGTGCAAACTTAATGGAGCTTTTTGGTTGAGCCCGCCAAGGGAAGCCTTCGAGTTGAAAGGACTTGTCCCGGATGCTAAAAATAACCGTTTTTTTTATTATCGACTTGCCATCCGGTTAAATGAGCCTGCTTCTTTACAGCTGTCCATTAGTGCGAACACCCGTTATCGGCTATGGATTAACGGAGAGGCGATCGGATCCGGTCCACTGAAGGGCGACCGCTGGAGGCATTACTATGAAACGCTGGATGTCGGCTCCTTCCTTCGCATGGGAGTTAATGTCTTTGCCGTACAGGTATGGTCTCTTAATACCTATCTGGTCAATGATCCAACGAAGCCAGATCAACCGCTTTACTCTATGACATCGCTGCCGATTGGTCCGAGACTGGCTGTCAGCGGGACGTGCCTTAATGCTTACGGTGAGCCATTAGCGGATCTCGGAACCGGCACTGGTGATTGGCGCGTAATGGTAGACGATGCGGTTACGTTTTATTCCGACGACACATATACGATCTTCCTGGGTGCTATCGCAGAACGCGTGAATGCGAASGAGATCCCAGTGGGATGGAAGATGTTGAATGAGCCTGGAGGGACGTGGCATGAGGCGGAGAAAGGAGATCCCTGTCTGGGTAAGGACGATGCTTATCCCTATTACATTATCCCGCAGCTGCCTCTTGTTGAGAGGCCAGTTCCTTTGTTGTATGAGTTGAAGCGGAACTTCCTACGCGAAATGCCGATTCGCAAAGATGATCTTCGGCCGTTCAGCTTCTGTGACGCTGCCTCGATGGATGAATGGGTGGAGCTTCCGCCTCATAGCTGCTCTGTCGTCGAGTTGGATGCGGGCCAATTGACTACAGGCTACCTATCGTACCCCTTAGAGCAAGGAGAAGGTGCGCGTATTAAGTTCCGCTACGCCGAACGGTATTTCCAGCGCGGCAACGAGAAAGCGAACTCCGTGCGGGATGACGCAGAGAACGGGGTCCTCTTGGGGATGGAAGATATCTACTATGTATCCGGCAGAACCGAAACGTATGAACCATTCTGGCTGAGGACGTTTCGGTTCATCAGAATCGAAGTGCTGACGAAAGATCAGCCTCTGCGGATCCGTCGCCCTTGGTACAGGGAGAGTGCGTATCCGCTTATGCCGCAAACTTCCATTAATTCGCCGGTTCCTTGGGTTGGTTCTTTATGGAACATCAGTATTCGGACGCTGCAGCTTTGCATGCACGAGACGTACGAGGATTGTCCTTATTACGAACAGATGCAGTTCATAATGGATACAAGGCTCCAAGCATTGTTTACTTACAGTGTCGGGGGAGATATAGGCTTGGTTCGAAAAGCGCTGGACGATTTTCATAGCTCGCTTCTTCCCGAAGGAATTACGCAGAACCGGTTCCCCAGCGCGATGGTGCAAGTCATTCCGTCGTTCTCATTACATTACATCTATATGCTTCACGATTATTACTGGCATACTGGCGATACGGACCTGATCAGAAGATACCGGCCCACGATCGATGCCATCCTGGATTGGTTCGATCGAAAGATCGGCGACTCAGGTCTGGTCGAGGGGATCGGCTTCTGGGAATATATTGATTGGGTTGATACGTGGGAAGGGGGAGTGCCGACCGCGGGCAAAGTGGGGCCATCTTCCGTCCATAATCTTATGTATGCTAGTGCACTGCAGACGGCAGCGAAAATGAATGCAGTGACGGGACGCGTCCAAGTCGCGGAGGAATACGAAGCGCGTGCAGCACAGGTTGTTGCCCGGATCGACCTGCTATGCTGGTCGGAGGAGCGAGGCATGTACCGTGAAGGACCAGCATTCGAGCAATACAGCCAGCATACGCAGCTATGGGCGGTTTTATCAGGACTCTGCGAAGGGGGCAAAGCGAAGCAGGTGCTAAATCGGGCACTCGACGATCCGCAAGTGCTGAAGTGTTCGTTCTCCATGGCATTCTATCTATTCCGAGCACTGGAGAAAGCAGGACTCTATGAACGAACAGGCGATTTGTTATACCAATGGGTAGGAATGCTGCCGCTTCGCCTAACTACCCTTCCAGAAACGCCTACGGAACCCAGAAGCGACTGCCATGCATGGAGTGCTCTGCCCTTGTACGAGCTAACACATTGCATACTTGGCCTAAAAAGCAAACAGGCTGGATGGCGTGAGCTAGTAATTGAGCCCCATACACTCGATCTTCCCGAGATGAGCGGCGACGTATTGACGCCTGCTGGCAATGTATCCATCGTTTGGCGCCGGACGAACACTTCATTCACCATTTCCGGCATCGTCCCGGACGGGATACCGTTCACTGTACGATGGGGTGGAATTATCGATAACCACTACGAGAACGGCGGTGCCTTTCACGAGCTCGTGGATTTGAGGAGGGATTGAAATGGGAACATTCAACCATATCGATACATTACTTCAATCGTTTGTGGATAACGGACTGCCTGGCTGCGCCTGCTCGGTTGTTCACCGCGGAGAAACGATCTACGAAGGCTACCGTGGTTATGCGGATATATCGGAGAAACGTCCAATCGGGTCCGATACGATTTACCGGCTTTATTCCTTGACCAAGGTTATTACATGCACTGCCGCTTTGATGCTGTACGAGCGGGGGCTCTATCTGCTGAATGACCCGCTTTACGATTATCTGCCCGAATTCCGGAATCAGCTGGTTTACCGACAAGGCGAAGGCGGCACGCTATATACGTCGCCCGCGGTAACGCCGATTCGAATCAAAGATTTATTCATGATGACCTCCGGACTGACCTATCATGGTGATCGTACGGAAACCGAGCGGCAGACTGCTAAGCTGTCGCTTCTGCATATCCACGACGTGCGGAAGTTGTCCAAGCTGCTGGCAGATATCCCGCTCGCCTTCGACCCGGGTACCCGATGGCAATACGGCTATAGTCACGATGTTCTGGGCGCATTGATCGAAGTGCTATCGGGCAAATCGTTCGGACAGTTCCTGAAGGAGGAAATTTTCGAGCCGCTGGAGATGAACGATACGTTCTTCCGAATTCCGGACGACAAGAAGGAACGGTTATCGACGCTTTACGCCGAAACGAATGACGGAATAATGCCAACACTTGATCATGAAGCGATCTACAAACCAGAGGTAACGATAGAGTGCGGAGGTCACGGACTTCTGTCGACGTTGAGCGATTACGGACGATACACGCAAATGCTGACTCGCGGCGGCGAGTTCAACGGGTCCCGAATTCTCGGGCGCAAGACGATCCAATTAATGGCAACAAACCATCTTGACGCGATTCAAATCGCAGACATGGAAGTGCCGGGAACGTGGCCGGGGTACGGTTATGGACTAGGCGTCCGCGTCATGATTGATCGGGCGAAAGGCGGAATCAACAGCTCGCTTGGGGAGTTCGGCTGGGCAGGAGCTGCTGGTGCGTGGATGGCGGCGGATCCCGAGGAGGAGCTCTCTATCGTCTATATGCAAGGATTGATGGGGAAAGAATACAGTGAATATCGCGGGCACAAGCTGAGATCGGCAATATATAGCGTATTGTAATAGTAGTGTGATAGAGTTTCCAGTTATTTCGTGACATGTTTTACGTCCAGAACTGAAGTATTCGGCTACTTCTTATAGCATTTCTATCTTCTACCGACGAGGTGTTATCGATGAAAAAATTACCGTATCTCAAAGAAGAAAACGGAGTCACTTCTTTGTATGTAGATGGCGAACCTTACATCGCCTTGGGAGGGGAGATTCATAATTCCAGTTCGTCGAACTTGGAGTATATGAAAGAAAAAGTATGGCCATTTTTGCGCAACCTGCACCTTAATACGTTATGCGTGCCTGTTTTTTGGGAATTGATTGAGCCCGAGCAAGACGAGTTCGATTTCGCTTTGTTGGACGGAATTATCGAACAGGCCAGGACGGAGAACGTCCGTCTCGTGCTCCTCTGGTTCGGTCTTTGGAAAAACGGGGCGTCCAGCTATGCTCCGTCTTGGGTGAAGCGCGATTATCGCACCTATTTTCGAGCTTTTTATCCAGGTTCCGTCAGTTCTGACACCATCTCCCCTTTATGCGATGCAGCCATCCGGGCAGATGCCAAAGCCTTTCGCAGGTTGATGAGCCGGTTGAAGGAAATAGACGGTGGCCGCCATACGGTCATCATGGTTCAGGTCGAGAATGAGATCGGCTTTCTGAACAGCGCGAGAGACTGCTCCGAGCTTGCCGATGAGGAATTCGGAAAGCCGGTTCCTGTCGAAGTAAGCGCTGCATTCGGCACAAGCGGAAATTGGACCGAGGCGTTCGGCGAAGAAGCCGACGAATACTTTATGGCTTACCACTACGCGCGCGCGGTGGAGCAAATTGCAAAAACAGGCGCAGAAGAGTACACGCTGCCGATGTTCGTTAACGCCTGGCTGGAGCAATTTCCGGAGCGGCCGGGTGCATACCCTAGCGGCGGTCCGATCGCTAAGGTGATCAAAATGTGGAAGTTGATCGCGCCATCCATCTGCTTGTATGCGCCTGATATTTATCTGGCGAACTTCGCCGATGTATGCAAAGAGTATACGGCGGACGGAAATCCACTGTTTATTCCCGAAGCCAGACGTGATTTGGTTTCAGCGACCAACGTATTTTATGCCTTAGGGAAGCATAATGCGCTTTGTTTTTCTCCCTTCGGCATCGAGGATTTCTTGGCACCTCCGGTCAATCTGGAGGAAAGCGGCATTGATATCGGCTTTCTGACGGCGTTGAATATTGATGCCTCAGCCTTTATAGAAAACGGAACAGGACCCTATCTCGCCCAAAGCTACAAGTTGCTAGGCAACATGCTAGGTATCATTCAGCGAAATCGGGGCACGGGTAAGATGACGGGATTCCTCGAGAATCACGATAAGGGTTGTATATTACCTTTTGCAAAATTTGATCTAAAAATCACTTATATGCCTCGAACCGAAGGGAAACCGATTTCGGGCGGTCTCGTTATCGAAGTATCGGACGAGGAGTTTATATTGGCTGGAGTCGGGTTTTCTGTGCAGTTCCTGCCCAAACGAGGGGAGCGGTCTCAAGTCGGTATTATCAAAATAGAAGAAGGAACTTTTGAGAACAACGAATGGAAGAGAGGCAGAAGGCTGAACGGAGACGAGGGAAATCTCAAGATTGTTAGAAATCCGTCCGTACTTTGCGTTGAAATTTACAAATACGGTTGACCCCCTTATAAAATGAGAATAGTCCTAATT
>NZ_JBFRGE010000098.1:0-19551 GCF_052115185.1 Paenibacillus sp. 2TAB19
GTGAATTACGTAATCATCACTCTTATTATCATATATAATATCCGGTGCCCACAAAATTCCGAACTGGTCTTCAGCCCATAGCAGCAATAATTATGGATTCAAAGGCATTTATTATTCCCGAACCAAAGATTTTAAATCTTTCACGCAAGCGCAATTATTGTATCAAAAAGAAGACAGCGGTATCATCGACTCCGCGATGTACGAGGAAGACGGAAGCTATTATATGTTTTTAAAGAGCGAACAAAATCCCGGCAAAATTATTTTAATGGTGTCGGACGATATAACAGGTCCTTTCAAGAGAGCAGATACGTTTGACAAGAGTATGGAGAATGTCGAAGCCGGACTATACGAGGCTCCAACGGCGGTTAAATTAGTAGACGGAAGATGGTGCTTGTTCCTGGACTTCTATGGCGCCTCGGCTGAGGGACAAGGATATGTACCGTTTATCGCGGACAATCTGGCAAGCGGGCAATTCGTACGGTCGGATCAATCCTTTAGATTCCCGTATGGCTTCAAGCACGGTACCATTCTGACCATTACGATGGAGGAATACGAAAGACTGAAGTGTTTCCAAAAGAAGCCTTCGGAGTATTAGACATGATTAATAGAACAGGGATGGACAGCGACGCTGCCTATTCCTGTTTTTTGTCGGTTAGCTCCTGAACRACGACATAAACTTTTACTTTTGCAATTATTGATCCATAATGCCATCATGGAGGGTATGACTGATAAGGAGTTGTGGTGAGATGTTCAGCATGCAGTTCGTGAGAAGCAGGAAAGCTTTGAAGAGCTTGCCGATCGGGTTTCAACTTTCCGTTCTAGTAGCCATTATAATCGTTATTGTCTTAGTCATCGTATATACCAATTATTTGAAAGCGGCTGAAGTCGTCGAGAAGAAAAACAGCGAATACCATAAAGAAATGATTGCTCAAATTAATCGTACCATAGCTGCCAACAGCGACGCAGTTAAGCGGATCCTTCTAAGCATTGCCTACAATCCTAAGATCGTGCAGCCATATTTGAATGAGAAGGATCCCGTCAAAAAGTATACGCAATATACGCAATTGATGAGCTATATGGCAGACATGAGGAATATGAAAGATGGCATACTGGATATTGCTTTGATCGGCGTCGACGGCACGACGTTCAATTTGAACGGAGCCGTCAAAAATTTGAAGCCGTTTATGGATGAAATACCAATAAATCAATTTTTTAACTTTACCGGCGTGCAAAAGATGCGAATTAATAACATCACCAGGGATGTTTTTATTGTGGGAAGCCCCATCTACTCGACGATTGATTTCGGGAACGATAAGAAATTCGGCGTTATTATGATTGTTCTGGATGCTAAGGTAATATTGGGATCGCCGCCCAGCATGGATAAGATGGGAGGGAGCAAGCTTTACGCGCTTGACCGCAACGGAAATGTGTTTTATTCCAATGTGGATGGCGTAAAGACCGGCACGCCTTATACACAGATCAGTTCCGTTAATTCGGATTCCAGTTTTTATATGCAGAGGGGGGAGATTCCCGATATTGGGGGAGAGCTCGTGTTCAATCTGCCGAAAAGTGAATTGCTGCGTGGACTGGAAGATATCCGCAAGCAATCGTTGCTGATTCTGTTCATATCCTTGCTGGTACTGTCTCTCCCATTCTTGCTTGTCGTTAATAATATACTGATKCCGCTGAAAAAATTGATGCGATTCATGAATGACTTCAAGCTTGGACATCTTCGCAACTTGAACAATCGCATCAGCCTGCAGGGGTATGCCGAAATCAGCAGCATGGCAAGCGATTTCAATCGTATGCTGGATGAGATTGATATGTTGACCAGGCAGCTGGTAGACAGCAATACGAAGCTTTATCGAGCGGAACTTGTGAAGAAGCAGTCCGAATTGGCATTTTTGCAGAGCCAGATCAATCCGCATTTTCTATATAATACGTTGGAATCGATCAAAGGCATGGCAGTTGAAGAAGGCTCGGATAAAATCTTTCATATGGCGAAGGCCCTCGCTTTCGTTTTTCGATACAGCATCAAAGGCACAGATTTCGTAACGCTTCAGGAAGAGTTAACATTGGTTAAAAGCCATATACACATTCAGCAAATCCGCTTCGGCAACCGACTTAATGTCCAATATCGCATTCCAGAGGACTTGTTATCCTGCAAAGTTCCCAAGATGATCCTGCAGCCGCTGGTTGAGAACGCTATCTTTCACGGAATTGAACCGCGTACCGATAACGGAGGACTTCTTGAGATTATTGTCGAGCAATCCGAGGAGATGCTTATCCTTTCCGTTGCCGACAATGGTGCGGGCATAGATGAGGAACAGCTTCGGATACTGAAGTACAAATTGTCGGTTATTCTGGATATGACGGATAATCAGCGGACGAATATCGGTCTGGTCAACGTCAATAACCGAATCAAATTGAACTTTGGCGAAGCGTACGGTATAACGATTTCAAGCAAACGCGACGCCGGAACGATGGCAACCATTAGCCTACCGCTTGGGAGAGATGACGATGTATAAAGTGTTTCTGGTTGACGACGAGGAACTTGTTATTAAAAGCTTGATCGCAAGCGTCGATTGGGAGGCGTACGGTTTCCAAGTATCCGGTTACGCATTAACCGGGTCGGAAGCATTCGATGAGATCCAGGCAATCGAACCTCACCTTGTTTTTACCGATATTCGAATGCCAGGGATTAGCGGATTGGAGCTTATCAAGCAGTTAAAGGATGTTTCTTCTAGAGCGCTGGTCATCGTGCTCAGCGGATATGCAGAGTTTGCGCTCGCCCAAAAAGCAATCAACTATGGCGCTTTCGGTTATTGCTTGAAGCCGTTCGACGAATTCGAAATATCCGGATTTCTCAAAAAAGCCTCAAAGCTCATTAAGGATAATGAAAAGAACAAAGATGCGGATATCCTGGAGTATCTGGAAACGGGAGCTCTGGAACATACGGAGCGGCTGAAGAAAATGCTGCTTGCCGCTGGGATCATCCCAGAGAGTCAAGAGGCTGTTCGGAACAATGTGGGAACGCAGCAAGTAAGGAACAGATCATTTAAAGGCATATTAGAATATGTTGATGAGCATTATCGTGAAGAGCTTACGATTTCATTCTTATCGGAGCATTTTAATGTCAATGCCAATTACATCAGTCAATTGTTTAAGAAGGAAACGAATACAACCTTTACGCAATATGTAACCGCGCTGYGAATGGAATACGCATGCCGCCTATTGTCGGAAACGGATCTGCCGATCAATGAGGTTGCGGAGCAGTCGGGATATAGCGACTATTTTTATTTTAGCCGGATTTTCAAGCGCACGAAGGGAACGACCCCAAGCAGCTATCGGACATCAACCTATATTTGATTTTCGAATCCCGTCATCGACGGGATTTTTTTCTTTTGTTTCTATCGATATAGATTAGAAGAACATGGACGATCGTTAGCGCCATTCGATAATCCGCGCATCAAACTGTAAATTGTCCATATTTCCCTAACTGGGCTAAATACTCTATCGGAAACAATTTATATATGATAATTGTAAAGCGCTTTCAATAAAAAGAATGGACGAGGTGTTTAGCAAGTGAACAGCGTGGTAACGTATGATGCCCCGAGGGGGGCGGTTTTACTCGATGATTTTAAAGTAAAGGTTCGGGTTTCCGGCGGGGATTGGCAGCATGTGCCTGTCTATAAGGTGAAGGTTGATATGCACGATGTGCGGGAAGCCTCCATGGCCAGTTTCGATATGGAAGGGACTGTAGAAACGGAAATTACGTTTCGGCGCGGGAAATTGAAAGAGGCGGTTATTCGACCTCTGTCCTATTCTATCGGTTACGAAGTAGAAGAGGACACGATTCGATTGACGCTGGATGGGCCGAGAAAGCTTGTTATCGAATGCAATGGCGAACGATTCGGCAATTTGCATTTATTTGCGAATCCTGTTGAGGCGGATGCTCCAAATCCTGATGATCCGAATGTGCTCGCGATTCAGCCAGGGATTCATCGCTTGTCGGATATATTGCGGCAGTTCAATGACAGCAACAACGAACGCCAAGCTCCCGATATTTTGTATTTCGCACCGGGCATGCACTATATCGAAGAGATGGTGCTTCCCGTTTCGTCAGGCAAGACGGTCTATCTCGCAGGCGGGGCGATCCTTGTCGGCTCGATCGTATGCGAGCATGTGCGAGACGTTACCATACGCGGAAGGGGTTTTGTGTACCTCGCCGATTTCCATCGATTTTCGGCATTCCGGGGCGTTCGGATTATTTTCTCCGAGAATATTGCAATCGAAGGCATTACGGTCATCGACCCTCCGCATTACAGCGTATTTATCGGTAAGTCGCGCGGGATATCGATCCGGAACTTCAAGTCGTTCAGTACGAGAGGCTGGTCGGATGGAATCGATATCATGTCAAGCGAACAGATTGACATCGATGATATATTCATGCGGAATTCGGACGATTGCATAGCAGTCTACGGCTMGCGTTGGGATTTCTACGGTGATACAAGAGAGGTATCGGTGCGAAATTCCATTCTTTGGGCGGATGTTGCGCATCCGATCATGATTGGCACGCATGGTGATCATGGACGCAACGGCGATATCATCGAAGGACTTCGATTCGAAAATATAGATATTCTTGAGCACCACGAGCTTCAACCTAATTATTGGGGAGCTATGGCGATTAATGCGGGAGACGGGAATACGATCCGGAACGTCGTATTCGAGAACATTCGCGTCGAAGCGATCGAGCAGGGGCAATTGTTCGATATCCGCGTCGTTCAGAAYGAAGATTATAATCCCTTGCCAGGCAATCGAATCGAAAAGGTCGTATTTCGGGACATTCATTACGCAGGCGGAACGCCTCACCCTTCCCGTATTCACGGCTTTGACGATGAACGCGTCGTAGATGGCATCCTATTCGATAACTTGCGGATCGGGAATGAACGCGTGGAAGGAAACGGTCATCGGACTCTTGTTATGAACGATTATGTACGCAACATCGTTTTCGTCAAGGAATAAGAAGAATATGCGAGATGAGGGAAGAGGATAATGAGTACAACAGGAACAATTTCGATATATACAAAAGAGCAAGGGGCCGCTTTRGGCGATCTGTTCGGCATATTTTTTGAGGACATTAATCATGCGGCGGATGGAGGGCTTTATGCAGAGATGGTCAGAAACCGTTCATTCGAATTCGATCCGATTGATCGGCCTGATTATGACGGCTTATYGGCATGGGAGATGGTCGAGCTGGGCGGAGGAAAGAGCAGCATACGCATAGAGCAGGCGCATCCAATCCATCCCCGTAACCCTCATTACGTAGCGGTCGAGATTATAGAGTCTGGGGATGGCGTAGGCATTAAAAATTTGGGCTTCAATTCGGGATTGCCTTATCGCGAAGATGAAACGTATACGTTCTCCATGTACGCCAGACGGAGTTCAAGCTTCGATGAGCCGGTAACGGTAAGGCTGGAGGGGATCGATGGTAAGGTATACGGCGAAACGAAGGTTGCGGTCACTTCGGAGTGGAAGAAATACGAGGTCGCCGTTGCTTCTTCGGCTACTGATTTCAGCGGTAGGTTGGCCGTTGTAACCAAGGGAACGGGAACCTTGTATTTGGACATGATCTCGCTTTTTCCAACCAAGACATTTCGGAATAGACCGGGTGGAATGCGTGAGGACATCGCGACGTTGCTTGCCGACCTGAAGCCGAAATTTATGCGTTTCCCTGGCGGTTGCCTTATTCACGACGGATCGCTAAATCACCAGGACCGCGACTCCATGTACAGATGGAAAAATACGATCGGGCCTGTCGAGCAAAGACCGCCGAGGAAGAACAACTGGCGATATCATCAGACGCTGGGTTTAGGATATTTGGAATATTTTCAATTGTGCCAAGATATCGGAGCAAAGCCGATTCCGATTCTGCCGGCTGGAAGCGATCCGCATAGCCAGCGTTATGTTCCGATTGACGAGCTGGGCCCATGGATCGACGATGCGCTCGATCTCATTGAATTCGCGAACGGAGATGTTTCTACCGAGTGGGGGAGCTTGCGCGCGCTGCTCGGCCATCCTGAGCCCTTCAATCTGGAGTATATCGGCATAGGTAATGAAGAGATCGGTGAGCCGTTCTTTGAGCGGTATACCTATTTCCATCAAGCTATAAAAGCAAAGTATCCCGACATTAAGATCATTAATTCAAGTGGACCGTTCGCTGCCGGCGGAGAATATGAACGCGGATGGCGTTCCGCGCGGGACAACGGCTCGGATTTCGTAGACGAACATTATTATCAGTCTCCGGACTGGTTACTGGCTCACTATCATCGGTACGATTCCTTCAGCGCCGATGATCCTAAAGTGTTTCTAGGCGAATATGCTTCCTGGGGAAATACGTACTACAATGCACTTGTTGAAGCGGCTTTCATGACCGGACTAGAGAAAAACGCTCATGCTGTCGGTTTGGCATGTTATGCTCCGCTGCTGTGCAACGTGGATTATGTAGACTGGAAGCCGGATTTGATTTGGTTCAATAATCATCACGTGTTCGGTACGGCCAATTACTATGTTCAGCAATTGTTCATGCATCATCAAGGCGACCATTTGCTGCGCATTGAAACCGAAGGATTCGCTTCTCCAGCCCAGCCGTCATCCAACTTAGACCGACTAGATGGAAAGCTGTTGGTAGGGGCGAATCTTTGTGAAGCGGTTTATCGCGATATTCGCTTGATCAACCACGAGACTGGCGAAGTGAAGTCGCTGACGGATAAAGTCGTAATTGGGGAAACGGAAGCTGACCGGCGTCTCAGCTCTGAATTAGGCCGAAAAGCGGTAGTCGGCGAGACGGATTTGAAAACCTACTCGCTGAGGATGAAGGCAACAAGGACAAATGGTTCGAGAGGATTTATTATGTACTTCGGTTATCAGGATGACGCCAATTATGTGATGTGGGAAGCGGGCAGCCATTCAAACCAGGAATCGATGATTCACGCCGGCTCGAACGGGTACAGAGGTTGTCTGACACAAAGTTTATTCTCGGCAGAGACCGGCGTGGAGTATGATCTGGAAGTGCGAGTAGACGGACGTAGAATACGTACGTATATTGATGGTGTTCTGATCAATGACACCGAGCACCTTGCACCAGTTATCGAGCCGCTGTACTGCTCTTCGAGTATAGACGCGGTAACCGGGGAGATCATAGTCAAAGTCGTGAACGTACAGGGCGCGGACGTACAGTCGCAGCTTCAGTTTGCAGACTTGGATGCGGACCGCTTTTCGATCGATATATACGAGATGTCGGGTTACGAGCTGGATGAGACGAACAGCTTTGAAGAGCCGAAGAAGATTGCTCCAAAGTATAAGAGCTTGCTAACGTCAGGTAATCAAGTAAGCTACGAGTTCCTTAAGCATTCAGTTACTGTGTTCCGTGTTAGGAAAGGATGACCGTTCTCTCTGTTATCCGACAGAATCCGCATAGGAATTCGAATGAATAAATAATTGTGAGAAGGATGCTGTTCAGTACGGCATCCTTTTCATGCTGTGATACTGGAATCTGGGTATGTGAGGAAATGGTACTGCATGACTCAATGACATGCCAATAGTCAAACATTTTCAAGCAATGTTTCAACACTATTGAATAGGGGATGCAATTAGAATGAAACTGAATTACCGGACACGGTAGTCCTCCGCATGCGACTAGTTTAAGAAAGGAGTAAATTACATCTACAAGTGAAAGCGCTTCATATCGAATGCAATTGATCGGGAGGTGAGTTTTCTTATCACAATAAATATTATTTGGCGATAAAACCTACCTCTAAACGCGGTCGTACATCTTCGAAAGGCTTCAATAGAGGTTTTCTCAATCTGTAATTGATTAGGGCAAGAGAGTAATTTGAAGAAATATTATATCTGGAGGAACGAGATGACATTCATAAATGTTAATATGCAATCGCGCAGGATGATAGCGCTGATGCTCTCCCTGATAATGCTGTTCTCTCTGGCGTTGCCTGTGCATGCTGAAGAGTCCGCAAGTTCGGGTGAGTCTGTTACGGAGTCTACTTACGCGCAGACTGTAAYGAAGTCTACTTACGAAAGTACTCCGAAGCCGATCGTTTACGAGTTTGAAGGGAACACCGACAGCACAGGCGGATCGGCTAACGGCACGGTGACCGGAACCGCCTCATACGTGGACGGGGTCGTCGGGCAAGCGATAAGCCTGAACGGCTCTTATGTGTCGCTGCCTGCCAACCATCCGATGTCAGGCTACGAGGCCATTTCGATATCGACATGGGTGAACTGGAAAGGCGGAGCCGACTGGCAGAGACTGTTCGACTTCGGTAAAGGCACAAACAACTATATGTTCCTGACCCCGAAAAGAGGGAGCCTTATGCGGTTCGCCATTAAAAACGGCGGTGCCGAGCAAGTTGTCGATACGGCTCAGTTGCAAATCGGGCAATGGACGCATGTGGCTCTGACATTGGGAGGCGGAACGGTTAAGCTTTATGTAAACGGTCAATTGAAGGCAACGAATAATAATGTCACGATCAAGCCAAGCGATTTTGCGCCGAATTTGAACTATATCGGGAAAAGCCAATTCGCTTCCGATGCATTGTTCAACGGCTTGGTTGACGAATTCCGTATTTATGACTATTCCTTAAGCGCGGAAGAGATTGAAAGGGTTTACAAAGAGTCCAATTTCGATTCCGCGCTGAATCAAGCTGGCAAAATCATTGCGGTTGGCCAGCAGTTCTATTCGGACGAAACTTGGGCTGTATTGCTGGAAGTTAACGATCGCGCGCAGTCCTTGAAAGTGGACCCTGAAGCGACGCAGGAGCAGTTGGACGCAATGGCTGCTGAATTGCTTGCAGCTATACAAGGTTTGTCCGAGCCTTTGCCGACCTTCGTCAACAATACAGGCACAGCGCTTGTTCATCCTGCCGTCAGTGTGGCGCCAGCGGATCTGATTCGCATACGGGAGCATATCCGCAATAAAGAACAGCCGTGGTACGGATATTTCGAAAACTTTGCGGCCAGTTCGTTCGCGTCCAAATCGTACTGGATCAGAATCGATAAAAATCCGTCCGCTGGTTTTGACGCACTTGAGGCGAACTACACCTACGACAACTATAGCACCAGCCTCTTTAATGGCGCAATGACGCAGGATGCGACTGCAGCGTACTATCAGTCAATTATGTATTTCATGACAGGGGATCCCGACTATCGGGAGAAAGCGATGCGGATCGTCCTGTTATGGGGCAGTCTGGATCCAGCTAAGGCGAAGTATGTAACCGATGCGCATATTCACAACGGGCCGCCAATGTATTATATGAATGCGGCTGCCGAATTGCTGCGTTATACGAGCACCAATCGCGAGAATTTGCAATGGAAGGACGAGTATTCCGAAAATTACAGCACAAACTTTCTGGAACCGCCGCTTCGGCTTTGGATGAATCGAAATACGAATTGGATGAACCAGCACCAAACGACCATAATGGCTCAATTATCTTCCCATATATTCATGGATAACAAGGCCGAGTACGAGCGTTCGTTGGAGTATGCAACCGTAAATGCCGCAACTCCTGCAGATCAAAAATATCATGACGGCTCCTTTGCCAACGGCATGTTCGAGTTTATCGTCGACCACGAAGGGAATGCTTTGGACGAACCGGTAGTGGCTGTCAAGGAGATGGTGCGGGATCAGCCGCATTCCTATGATAACATTGAAGGAATGGCCATTCTGGCTCAAACCATTGCCGCACAAGGCACCTTGCTTGATCCGGTTGACGGTACAGCAACGACGAACGCGGATGGAGTCGATGTTTATTCCTTTATGGATGATAGGCTGCTTAAAGGAACCAATTTCTACTATAAATATAATATGGGCTATAAGGTGCCGTTCAACGACGGCAACAATAATCCGATCAGTTCGGACAGACGCGGACGTATAGGCGGACGCGAGGACTACTATTACATTTATAAGTACGGCAAAGGCTATAGCGATGAAGATCCGGATTTTAAGTATGTAGCTGAACAAATGTATCGGACTTGGGAAATCTTTGGTCTGACCGTAAACGATATGTGGCTCTATATTCCCGATGCTGCTTTAGGCCAACCTGTTCCGGCGGTTGCAACTGCGGAGAACGGCAGTACGGTTCCTTATCAGTTCGAGACAAGGTTTACTCCGTTTAACGACAGCATTACAAGGACAAATGATGCGAATAACGATGCAATCCGTGTCGAGGCGACAGATGCGGATTCCAGGTTCGCTGTTTTCGGTGCAGGCGTCTGGCGAAACGGCAATCTTGCTTTCCGAATCAAAAGCAATGCCATGACGACCTTGAAATTCCATGCCAATCATGGCAAGGATGCGTTCGCTTCGGTCATCCTTCCGGATACCGGAGAGGAATGGAAATATGTGATCGTCAACTTGAGTACAGTGAAAGGCACCGACTTCCAGGCCGACTCCATCATTTATTTCAATGTCATCGGCGAGATAGGTGAATATGTGGAGTTGGATCATATGCTGGTGAATAGCGCAACGGTTAAAAACCCTCTCTTCAGCGGAGGCGTAAACGTTCTGCATTTCGACACTTACCAGTCGGGGCAACTGCAATATGACCTATCCAATTCCGCAAGCAATACAGGCCAAAGCATTACGTACGCTGTCGTGGAGGAAGCAGGGTTTGCAAGCGAAGCCAATATTCAAGTAAGTTCCGCGGGCATACTGTCCGGAACRATTCCGGAATCCATGCCAGCAGGCGATTATACCTTCCATATGACGGCTGCCAATGGCACATCCATTAATGTGCTTGCCGTTACCGTTACACTAGCAGGCGACTATTCAGAGGCTATCGATCAAACGATCGAGTCTTACGACTCCGTTCAAGTGTACGAAACGGCAAGCTTTACTGTATTCAAGCAAGCGCTTGATGCGGCGCTCGCCTTGATCGAATCCGGATACGAAGCGGACAGGAATGAAGCGTTGCTTGCTCTGAAGGCAGCTGTTAGCGGACTCCGTGTGTTGAATCCGTTGATAGAGGACGGAGCGCTGGATTTGTCGGGCATCGCGGTCGGGGCGCCGGACAGCGCCAATGTCAGCGGGGCTTCGCTGGTAGACGGCCATGCTTCTGGTGTTCCGATCAGGTGGATTGTTGACAGTAAGATGTTTACGATCGATTTTGGCGAGGGCTTCAAGGTTAAACCGCACGAAATGAAGATATTGGCAGACGGCGGTTTCCCGGATCGGTCAGAGGGAGCAATCATTCTGGCATCCAATGACTATACGAACTGGGTGCGCATCTCTGACGATATGTCGCTTTACACGACAGACTGGTTCACGTATTCGATCAAAGACGAATACAAGGATACCGGCTTTCGTTTTTACCGATTGAAGGATCTTACCTCAGGCGTATTGAACAAAGATGACTACACGGAGGATCAGCCGTTCTCCATCGCAGATCTTCACATTTTTGGAGAACGATATGAAACGGTTATTAAGCTGAAGGATATAGCTATGAAAGTGGAGAACGCCGTTCCCGATCAGGATACTCTTGTTGTTGCCCCAAGAGCGGTTACGGGGGACAAGGTCATTCTCACATTCAAGGAAACCGAGCCTGTTTCCGATATCAAAGCGACGATTCAGGGCGAGCCCGTTGCTGTCATACCGAACGGAGAGGGTTCTTATACTGCGGAGTATACGGTCCATGAGGGATCGAAGTCCGGTTATGTCGCCATTACGCTGGATTATACCTATGAGGATGGCAAAGCAGCCGATACGATTTATTCCTATCCGGAGACACTGGTTACGGATCCGATGACCAATACGGTTGTTTCGCAGAAAATATTAGTTTCCAACACATCCAATGAAATTTCCGGGCAAATAAAGCCGTTCTTAAAAGGCTCGGACAATACGCTGGATGCGAATGAAGTCAGTTATTTGTTCGACGGCAAAGTATCTACCTTCTCTGATGTAAGGTTTAGTAACGGAGGTTGGGGATATTATGAGATGGATTTCGGAGCGGATAAATTGATGAAGCTGGACCGAATCGAGATTCTGGGTCGTCCCGGCTTTCCTGGAAGAGCGGGAGCCGTTAGCGTAAGCGCTTCTGTTGACGGGATAACATGGAGCGTGATTTCCGAGGTTTCGAAAGGCTACAGCTTTAACATTTGGCAGCCGATCAACGTATTGGAACGATATAAGGATGCAGGCTTCCGTTATGTGCGTATTTATGGAGGCAACTGGTTCGGTAATATTTCGGAGCTGCGCGTATTCGGGGAAGCTGGAGATAATCTGGAGGTCTACCTGCCGGAGCACACGATCACTACATCGGTTAATGATCCGGCAGCCGGTACGACCTTGGCGTATATTAATACGAACGGTTTGCCGCCTGCACCGGAGCCGCCTGCGGATGCTGGTACCTCGTTGACCTTGTACGATGATGCGACATCCGTCACGGTCGTAGCGATTCCGAACGAAGGCTACGAATTTGTGAAATGGGTGGAACAGACAGAAAGCTACGGGCTTGCAGCGGATTATTTGTGGACAAAATATCCCGTATTCAATCTGACTACCTATGCCGGCGGTTATTTGGGGGGAGGCAAGACCTACAATGTCGCAAGAGACTGGAATCTGAAGGCCGTCTTTAGAAAAAAAGTAGAATCTGATGCCACGCTGTCCAGCTTGGCACTAGACGAAGTATCGCTGATCCCGGCATTTCAACAAGGCGTAACAAGCTACTCTGCCAGTGTGCATGCAAGCATATCAACCATCAATGTCACGGCGGTTGCAAGCCAAGATGCGGCCACAGTTCAGATTAACGGTATTGTGGTGGAAAGCGGAAGCTCGCACAATGTTGAGCTTGCCGGTGAAAGCACCGTACTTCAGATTTTAGTAACGGCAGAAGATGGAACGGAGAATCTGTACAACGTCACGATCAATAAGGAAATAGCTGTAACGATTGATCCGGTCGAGCCGAGCGGCAAGAACGGTTGGTATACGTCTCCAGTAACGGTGACTTTGTCTCCTGCGGATTTTGCGGAATACAGTTTGAATGGCGGGAGCTCATGGACTGCCTACAATGTGCCATTGGTCTTTGATCAAGAGGGAACGCATCTTGTACAGTACCGCCGTTCCGTTAATACGGGAGAGATGGGTTCGCTCGAGATCAAGTTAGATCAGACGGCACCACAGTCAACTATTGCCGGGGAGCAGACTTACACGATCGATCAGACGGTCAGCATCACGTGCAGTGCGCTGGACACTGTATCCGGCGTGACTTACTCGCTGTGCGATGCACCGCTAATGAATATTAAAGCTTATACGCTTGAGCCTGGCGTTCATACCCTATCGGTGGAAGCGGAAGATGCCGCCGGAAACCTGGGATCAGCCGTACATTCGTATAGCGTAGTAGCGACATTCGACAGCCTGTCTGCGTTGACCAGTACGTTCGCGGCCGAGACCGACGCTGCGGGGTCTCATCAAGTTGCAGCATCGCTTCAGCAGTGGCTGGCTAACGCCAAAGCGAAAGCCGAGCAGCGCAAAGGCGCGGAAGCCCGCCAACTGCTGAAAACGTATATCGCGGAAATGAACAAGCAAAGCGGCAAAGTGTTTAAGGCCGAACAAGCAGCGGCGCTGGTCCGCTGGGCACAGTGGCTGCACGACATAACGCCGCTTGCCGGCAGTGCTCCGGGGAAACCGGTTCTGTCCGACAACAATGGGCATCACATGGGCCTGAAGGATGGCAACTATTCCGTCACGATGAATCTGTGGTGGGGGAACAACGGTACCGAATTCAAGCTGTACGAGAACGGCGTGCTGATCCATACACAGTCGCTGACGGACAGCTCGCCGGAGGCGCAAACCGTGAAGAAGGATATTACGGGCAAAACGAACGGAACTTACACGTATACGTGTGAGCTGACGAACAGCTTCGGCACGACGAAATGCGACCCGCGTGTCGTCAAAGTCACCGACGCTGCTCCGGGTAAGCCGGTGCTGTCCCATGACAATTGGGACGGCGACGGAAATTACGGCGTCACGATGAACCTGTGGTGGGGGACGAACGGTTCCGAATACCGCTTGTACGAGAACGGCGTACTGATCGACACGCAGACGCTGAGCAAAGCGTCGCCGAACGCCCAGAAGGCGATCACGAATATCACCGCCAAGGCGCCGGGGGTGTTCGAATACCGCGCCGTATTGCTTAATGCAGCGGGCGAGACGTCTAGCGAGACGATTACTGTTACCGTGAATTAAGAAATTTGACATCCTAGTAGAAGAAACCATTTCCGCTGCCGTCCAAGCATCTAATGTCTTGACGGCTTCAAGGGATGCTCCGATTGCGATTTTTGCTTCCGGGCATCCCTTTTTTTATAAAAGAAAGCCGGATCAAACGAATGCCAAGTCAGACAGGGGTTGTTGTGCCGTTCTCTCGAATCCATCTAACCAAGGAGGAAAATATATGGTTCTCCCTAACTTTAAGGAAAGAAAACTCTATCATCGGATTATTTTCGTTATGCTTTGTTTTATTTTGGCAGTAACAAGCTTCTTCGTTTTGGGGAGCGGCGAGACGGCGAATGCGGCTATCTCGCCGCTGATCACTTCTTATAAACCTCAGGTCGTAAATGCCGATGTCAATGCTTCGTATACGGATTCTTCCGGGAACACGATATCGGCAACCATCCATCATCCGGGCATTGCCATGTCCCTGGCCGATCTCGACAATATGCGCGATCATGTAAGAGCTGGCGACGAGCCTTGGAATACGGCATTTCATGCATTTTCCAGCGACTCCCAAGCCAGCAAGACTCCAGCCATCTATTATCAAGTCGGGAACKATTTATTCGTCAATATTCTTGGTCCTTGGGCGTTTACTGACGCCAACGGCGTCTATTGGTCCAATCCCAGCGATTATGTAGGGACCCGTGCCAATACGGATTCTCAAACCGCTTTCATGCAGGCGATTATGTGGTATATTACCGGCGATGAAGCGTACCGTTCCAATGCCATGTATATTATAAGATCTTATTCTGCGATAGAGTCTGTCGTTACGCATACGAGCTTTCGTTTCGCAACGGTGACTTATCTATTAGCGGCAGCTGCAGAAATTTTACGCTATTCCGATACGCCGACTGAGAGTCTGAAATGGAACGCTGCGGATACCGCCAATCTTACCAATGCTATGAGCCTCCTTTCCGTTACTTATAACGCCCATACCTTTTTTATGAATCAGCATCAGTTTACGGTTATGGGAACGATGGGTAGAGCCATCTTCACCAATGACTTGCAGCTTTATGCAGAGGCCGTAGAAGCAGCGACCGTGAATTCCGCAGGCGATCAAGGCGGAAGAAACGGTTCGATCAAGTATCAGATGCGCATGATGACGCAAAACGAGGTAACGGGAGCGACAATGGACCCGTCGGATTATCACGTGCAGGCAATCGAAATGGGGCGTGACGTGGGGCATACTTACGCCGATATCGCCGGACTGTCTACATTGGCGCAAACCATCTATGCCCAAGGCACGAAGGTTGATCCGGTAAATGGAACGATGTCTACTGCTGCTAACGCGGTGAATCCATTCAACTTCCTGGATGACCGGTTGCTCGCAGGAACCACCTATGCTCTGAAGTATCATCTGGGTTATGATGTGTTATGGACGCCTGCATGGGCAAACCAAAGCAGTACGATTCAATATTATAATACGATCAACGCAGACTACAGAGGCAGAATCGATGCTTACTTCAGTGTTTTATATAACTATTATAAATATATCGAACAACGGGATATGACTGGGGAGAAATATAAATATTTGGCCTATGCCTATGAGACGAGAATGCCGGAAGTTGCAGGCAAAGATTATCCGCTTGCTACTTTGTTGTACACGCCTGATGCCGCTAAGACGGTCGGCTTGAGCAATCAGAAAATTTTGGGCGGAATAACAGGGTTAACGGCAACGATGGCAGGCTCGGATACGATCAACTTAAGTTGGACGGCTGTTTCGGGAGCACTGGGCTATAACGTGTATCGATCCACAACGCCGGATGGGACTTATACAAAGATTAACAGCGCGCCAATTACGGCAGTATCTTATAGCGACACCGGATTGACACCTAATACGATTTACTATTATCAGGTTGGCGTAGCCGGGGGATCGACGTCAGCTGTCGTATCCGCGGCAACGGGAGGAACAGGCGTTCCGGCTTTGGATGCAAGCAGTTATACCATTATGGTGAATGATACGCATAATACGGCATTAACGGTCATGTATCCTGATAGGAGCATGCAGGACCTTACAACTCAAGCGAGTTATTCTTCATCTAACCCGGCCGTGGCAGCAGTGAATGCAGCAGGTGTAGTTACGGGGGCAAGTATAGGTACAGCTACGATTACAGCTACCTACAACGGACAGACTTACAATGCCATAGTAAAAGCAGTAGCAGATATTAGCTTAAACACTTGGTATAAATTTGACGAAACTAGCGGAACTACGGCCGCAGACTCGTCCGGATACGGGAATAACGGGACAATCAATGGCGGTACGAATGCAACGTGGTCAACAGGTAAATATGGAAATGCGATTACCTTTAGCGGAACGAATACAACTGCCGCTTATGTGGCGCTGCCAGGAAATATTGTGGATAATTTAACTAGTATGACCGTTGCGGCTTGGGTGAACAGCAGTAATACGGCTGATCAGATTAGCTTATTTACGGCCGGGCCGGCGGCTGCTCCAACGCCAACGAAATACATGATGRTGCTCCTTAAGGGAAGCAGATTTACGATTACCGCTAATGGTAATACGGCGGAGCAGAGTATTTCACCGGGCGGGAATGTAACCGCTAACACGTGGAAGCATATTGCAGTTACGCTATCCGGCAGTACGGGTATTTTGTATATAGACGGGGTACAGGTAGCAACCAATACGGGTATGACGTTTAAACCTTCCGATTTGGCACCGGCGACCAGTGGAAACTTTATCGGAAAATCGGAATGGATGGGAGACAAATATCTGAAAGGGCAGGTTRACGATTTTAGAATCTATAACCGTGCTTTAAGTTCATCTGAAGTTACAAGCGTGATGAATGGGCAAACATTGGCAACCGTACCGGCAGCGCCGCCAGGCGTAACGRCAGCAACAGCGGATTACAACTCGATCAACCTAAGCTGGTCGGCAGTAACGGGAGCAACGGGGTACAATGTCTACATGTCTGACTCTACCGCCGTTAATGCTGTTTATACAAAGGTAAATACGGATGYGATTACAGGAACATCCTTTGCCGGCAAAGGATTAAAATCGTATAAAACATACTATTTTAAAGTAACTTCGGTAAATGCGCTGGGGGAATCCGGCATATCGGTTATTGCTTCGGCAACGACTTCAAATGCCATGCCGGATTCAAGCTTAATAGCCTGGTATAAATTTGACGAAACTAGCGGGACCGCAGCGGTAGACGCATCCGGATATGGGAATAGTGGTACGATCAATGGCGGGACTCTTGCAACGTGGACAGCAGGCAAATACGGGAATGCCATTACCCTCGGAGGAGCAAATACCGATGCGGCCTATGTGGAGCTGCCGGGTAACATTACGGATGATTTGAGCAGTATGACATTTGCCGCATGGGTGAAGTCCAGTAATACGGCTAATCCGATCAGCTTATTTACTGCCGGGCCGGCAGCTGCCGCGACTCCATCGAAATATATGATGATGCTGCTTAATGGAAGCCGATTTACGATTACCGCTAATGGCAATACGGCGGAACAGAGTATTTCAGCGGGCGGTAATGTAACCGCTAACACTTGGAAGCACATTGCAGTTACACTATCCGGCAGCACGGGTATTTTGTATATAGACGGGGTACAAGCGGCAACCAATACGGGGATGACGATAAAACCTTCCGATTTGGCGCCAACCGCCAGCGGAAACTTTATAGGGAAATCGGAATGGACAGGAGATAAATATTTGAAGGGGCAGGTTGATGACTTTAGAATCTATAACCGCGCTATTAGYCCATCAGAAGTTACGAGTGTGATGAACGGGGAAACATTAGCCGTACCGACAGTGCCGACAGACGTGTCAGCGAAGGCGTTTAGCGGTTTGACAACGAATTTGAACTGGACGGCTTCTACGAATGCCACCAGTTATAACGTCAAGCGTGCAACTGCCAGCGGCGGGCCATATACTACCATAGCTACGGGCGTACTTGGAACAAGCTATACGGATTCAGGCTTGACTGCCGGTGCCTCGTATTATTACGTCGTAAGCGCCGTTAATCCAGGTCATGAAAGCGCGAATTCTACCGTAGCCGGTGCAACTTTGCCTATCGTGCAGCTTCAATTTGACGAAGCAAGCGGATCAACGGCAGCCGATGCCACTGGCAGCGGTTGGAACGGCATTCTTGTGGGCGGCTCGTCACGGGCTGATGGAAAAAGCGGCAACGCAGTAGATCTGGACGGGATAAACGACTATGTCACTCTTCCTGCCGGCGTTGTCTCCAATGCTGACAATGCCACCATTGCGGCTTGGGTTTATCTGGATTCCGTGAGCAACTGGATGCGGATTTTTGATTTTGGTTCCGGAACGTCTACCTATATGTTCCTCACGCCGAAAAACGCAGCTAATGGTAAAATCCGCTTTACAATAAAGAACAATGGCTCGAATGAGCAAATTATCGATGGTACGTCGGGGTTGGCAGCAGGAGGTTGGCATCATGTTGCCGTCACATTAAATGGCGCAACAGGCACCCTCTACGTTGACGGCGTCAATGTAGGGAGCAATAACGCTATGACTTTTAAACCATCCCACATGGGTTCTACCACGCAAAATTGGATCGGCCGCTCCCAGTACAATGATCCATACCTCAATGGGCGAGTGGATGACTTCCGTATTTATAACAAAGTTCTTACTGCGGGTGAGATTGCAGCGCTTGCTCAGTAAATTTTCAAGAAGCTCTTCGGTATTTAGCACGGCGCGGAAGTGCAAAAAATGGGGCCAAGGAGGAAATCTTGGCCCCATGTGCCTTGGCAGTGCGACCGGGCAACAAGAGGCGGACAGTTTCTAATTTAATTTTGCAGGCATATAAACGTGGTCGGTAATTTATATCGACTACGGTTATTTTTATGGATATCAACCCCAAAGGGGAAAAGATATAAGTTCTTGTCCTACAACGATATATGTTGTTGAACCTCCGACGGGGCTTCAAATTTGTCGGTCGACAAGAACATATATACATTGGAAGTCGCTTAATCAGCGGCTATTTTATTTTTTTTATATAGAAGTTCTTGTCGTGAGTTCAAGACAAGAACTTCTATACAAAGCCGTAATAGGACAAGAACTTCTTTACAGCCCCGTGATCCCCGAAAAATGCACGATTTCTTAAGCCAACGGGCAGTATAACGCAACTTCCACGCCTTTATAAACGTTTATCAAATAACTTGATTATTTAATGAGAGACCCTTATTCAAACAATCAACGCTATATGCTGGAAGGGGATGAAGTTTGTTGAAGAAGAAGGTTGTTTGGCTTCTCGGACTAGGACTCTTTCTAA
>NZ_JBFRGE010000099.1:0-18356 GCF_052115185.1 Paenibacillus sp. 2TAB19
ATCAATGAAAAGTAAAATGACTGTGAAATTGCGGGGAGAAGACATTTCTTTTCACGTTTCAATCGAATCGAACGGGAGATTAATTGAAAATTGGGATACCAAAGAAAATCCATCCGAGCTGGCTTATTTAGAAGCAGCGGAGAAGGTTTTCGAAAAACGCTTAGCAACAATGATTGATAATCTGATGTGGAAGATGCAGTCCAAATACAAAGTGGACGTGGCAGGATTCGGTAAACATCTTTCTATCAAATATCCTCATAAATGGAAAACGGTGAAAGATAATTGGGATGAAGTATTCAGTCGAATCCCAGTTACTTTTGATATCAAATTAAAAATCACTGATTTTGGTTCTTCAACAAAATAAACACACAGGGGTTACCGGTGAAAATACTACAGGAGTGATGTCATTGAAGCTTTCAATAGAGAAATCTTTATTCAAACGAAAGAACAAAAAAAATCATAGGCTCATGAAAATAATGATTTAAGCTAAAGTTAGTTCAATGAAAACAGCGACAGTCTTGGACTTTATTTTTTTCCATGGCAGTCGCTGTTTCAATTTCAATGGTAAGTCTAAAAAATGTTTCGAGGTTACCAGTTTAGATCTTGGCGATGAGACATACAGTAATCAAATGAAATGTGTAAAGTTATTATCACAGGTGGTAATCTGCTAAAAAGAATCTTGATTGTTAGAACTATACGATATTGGACCAAGATTGAAAAGTTTCACCTTTATTATTTCTCAGCAATTAAGAAAACATGTCTTGGAAAATGTATGTTTTGTTCATAATAATTCTCAACAATTTTGACACCACACACAAGAATAGCTGGAGATCGAACTGCCCATCCTAAAAATCGGGCCAACAGTGCTCGAAACTACAGGTTTGGGGGCGAATAAGCATGCGCAGCAAAATGGCAGCTTTGGCAGCAAGCGTTCTGCTCGGCACAATGCTGGCTGGTTGCGGTCAATATCAAGGCGATGTCGGCAACAAAAATATACGGCCTAATAGTGTTCGTTATGATGCTAACGGCAACCTTATAAAGGACAAGCGGTTCGCAAACGATCAGATGAACGAAATGAACCGGGTGAATGGCCGTAGGTTAAATAGCAATAATGTAGTCGGATCGCATAAAGTGTATCGGATGGAAATGAGCGACAAGATCGCTGACCGCATTACCTCTATGGATGCGGTCAAGTCATCCTATGTCATGCTTACGGATTCTAATGCGTACGTTGCCGTATCGCTTGATGAAAGCGAGCCGAAAGGCAACTCCAAACTGATGAGCCGTTCGAATTACGGGTATATCGGCAAGGACGGAATTAAAATGAGCAAACGAATGAGCAGTCTCTCGACCGGAGAGGATAAGCTTACTGACGAGATCAAGGATCAGATCGCTAATGAGGTCAAGCGGTTAAGTCCAACCGTAGAGCATGTGTACGTATCCGCCAATCCGGACTTTGTCGGCAGGATGAATGGCTATATGAATGATGTGAGATTGGGACATCCTATCCAAGGTTTCGTAGCCGAGTTTAGCGCGATGGTCGAGAGGATCTTTCCAGCGAAATCCGGAGACAGCAACGTACTGAACCTTAAGGGAACGAAGCCTAAAACAATCATTTACGATTAAGTTGCGCAATATGCGATGACAGCCATAAGCCGGTTGAAGGGAAGCTCTCCTTCGCCGGTTTATTTTTCAGTTGGATTGAAGTTTTTTTATTTGACCGAGCCGGCAATATCCGATAGAGTTAAACTGTATTTTCATGTAAAAAAAAGCGCTTATTTATCCCTATGAGGTGGAATATATAATGATTAGAACTCAGTCGCGTCGCGTCCTTATCGCTCTCTTTATGCTGCTTGCATTATTGCCTGTGACAACAGGTTATGCTGCGGACAATCTTCTCAAAAATGGCGGCTTCGAACAATTGACTTCACTCAAGCCTGAAGGATGGGATCAAGCTCAATATGTAACGGAAAGCGGGGTTACCGACTATGGCATTGCCGATGTAGGCGCCCAATCCGGCCAAGTTGCTGCCGTTATTGAGAACAAAGAAGAGAACCATTCCCGCTGGACGCAGCGCGTAGCTGTTGAAGCAGGGAAAACGTATAAGTTCTCGGGATATGTGAAGACAGAGGGTTTAATGCAGGACCGAACCGGTGCGCATTTCTTCGTGGACGGAGTGGCCGCCCAGTACCCAAATAAGTCGGAAACGAATGGTCAATGGGAGTACTTGGAGTTCTATGGCAAGACGGGCAAGGATCAAAAAGAGATTATATTCGGCGCAAGTCTCGGCGGGTATGGAAGCTTGAACGCCGGCAAAGCGTACTTCGATGATGTTAGCATGGAGAAGGTTGCCGCTGCTCCTAATGGAGCGCAGGTGTTCGATCTGGTTGCGACTGCCCCAGCCCAGCCTGAAGATGATGCCGCGAAAGCCGAGCATCATGTATCCATTATACCGCTCTTAATCTATTCCTTATTGTTCACGCTGTTGTTCATATTTATTTACAAAACGGTATTCCGTAACGATAAGCTAGACTTGAAAGGAAATTCACCTTACATATTGCTGTCGTTGCTTCTTATCTCCGCATTTGCTTTACGGGCGGCAATTGCGGTATCGACAAGCGGCTATGGAACGGATATTGCCTTATTTATCGCTTGGGCTGACCATGCCGCGTCGCAAGGCTTATCGGGGTTTTATAATTCCGGCGTATTCGTCGATTATCCGCCAGGCTATATTTATGTCCTGTACGTGCTGGGTACACTCAAATCTTTGCTTGGCATTCAAGCTGGGACAGATGCAGCGCTGCTGTTGTTCAAGCTGCCTGCAATTCTCGCCGATCTTGGCGCTGCTTACTTTATCTTCCAGATTGCAAGAAAGAAGCTAAGCCCGGCGTTCGCGCTTGGACTAGCTGTTCTATATGCCTTCAATCCGGCAGTCATCGTAGATTCCGCTGCATGGGGGCAGGTCGATTCGATCTTTACGTTAGTTCTTGTGCTCTCGTTCTATAATCTGAGTGAAAGCAAAATCGAGCGGGCTTCTGTATGGTTCGCGATAGCGGCGCTTATCAAGCCGCAAGCGTTCATCTTCATGCCTGTACTGCTGCTGTACTTCATTCACCGCAGAGCATGGAAGCAGGTTCCGGTCAGCGCTTTCTTCGGTTTCACTACATTCGGCTTGCTCGCTGTTCCGTACTTCTGGGGCAATGGAGGCCTCAGCGCGCTTCTGGATTTGTATTCAGGCACTTTATCGTCTTATCCGTATGCTTCGCTTAATGCGTTCAATCTCTATACGCTGATCGGCGCGAACTGGAAAGCGCTAGACCAACAATGGCTGCTGCTTCCATTCAAAACATGGGGCAATCTGTTCATTATTGCTGCGGTAGCTCTTGCCGTATACTTCTCATTCAGGAAAAAGAAGGACAATGGGGAGACGTCTGATCATTCTTTCTATCTCGCGGCGCTTCTCATTACCGTTGTATTTATGCTTGTAACGAAGATGCATGAACGATACTTGTTCCCTGTATTGTTGCTGAGCCTCGTATCGTTCATGCAGTCATTCGATCGAAGAATGCTTTATTTATATTTTGGCTTCAGTCTGACCAGCTTCATTAATGTCGCTTATGTGCTCGATTTCAGCAAAGCAGGCACTTTCGTACCGATGAACGGTATCCTGATGCTTACTTCCATGGCCAATATCGGATTACTGCTATACATGCTTTATATCGGATATGATATGTATAAGAGGGGAAGAACCGTCGGTATTGTGCCGTTTACTGAAGCAGATGCGAAGGCATCTGACTATGCCGCTGTAGCCGAGTTCAAGCAACAGGCGGCAGAAGTAGGCGCTAAGACGTCGAAGCTTGCTTGGCTATCGCGGCGGGATTGGATATGGATGGGCGCCATCACCCTAATCTATGCTGTAATTGCTTTGATCAATCTAGGCTCACATCACGCCCCAGTAACCGTGTGGCAGCCGAGTTCGTCTGGACAAAGCTTCTACGTCGACCTTGGAGAGAGTAAGCAGCTCACGATGATTAACAGCTTTGGAGGCGTAGGGACCGGCAAGTACAAATACGAGTTCAGCACAACGGCTGACGATTGGAGCGGCGCCGTAGAGGTCGAGAGCAGTCATGTGGCCGTATTCAAGTGGAATAGCCAACAGGTTGATGTTGCAGCCCGTTATGTTCGTCTAACGACTGTTAATACCGGATTCTCGATGCATGAGCTTGCCTTCTTCGAGCAAGGCAGTGAGAAGCCGCTCCCTATCGCGGCAGTCCATGCGGAAGAAGCCGTAGATGCAAAGCGCGGCAGCGTACAGCAGCTGTTCGACGAGCAAGACGAAGTGAAGGTTAAGGAAACCTTCACGAACAGCTCTTACTTCGATGAAATCTATCATGCGAGAACGGCATATGAGCATCTGGAGCATATTGTGGCTTATGAAAATACGCATCCTCCGCTGGGTAAGCTCTTGATCGCGCTCGGAATCAAGCTGTTCGGTCTTAATCCGTTCGGCTGGCGCATAGCCGGCACACTCGTGGGAGTAGCAATGCTTCCGCTTATGTATTTGATCGCAAGACGTTTGCTGGGCAGAACGACCTACGCGGCGACGGCAACGATATTGCTGGCTGCTGATTTCATGCATTTTACACAGACGCGGATTGCTACGATTGACGTTTATGGCGTATTTTTCATTATGTTAATGTTTTATTTCATGCATCGCTACAATGCGCTTAGCTTCTATAAGGTTAAGCTGCAAACGACGCTGCTGCCGCTGTTCCTTGCAGGGCTTTTCTTCGGAATCGGCGTAGCATCGAAGTGGATCGTCTTGTACGGAGGCATCGGACTTGCCGTTATGCTTGCCCTGTCGTTATATGATCGGTACAGACAATATGCCGCAGCTAAGCGATTGCTTGCGGCGAATCGGACAGAGGACTTGGATAAGGAACAATTGACGTTAATTGTGAAGGTGTTCCCGAAATATACGATCGTGACACTGGCCAGCTGCATTGGTTTCTATATTGTCATTCCGTTGCTTATTTACGCTCTTAGCTATATTCCAGTGCTTAACGTGATGGACAAAGGGTATACGGTTCAAAGCTTTATTGATTATCAGAAAAATATGTTCAACTACCACAGCAACTTAGTCTCAACGCATCCGTTCTCCTCGTCGTGGTGGGAATGGCCGTTCATGAAGCGGCCAGTCTGGTATTACTCTGGAGAGGATATGCCGGCCGGAATGGCATCGTCCATTGCTGCGCTAGGCAATCCGCTCATATGGTGGACGGGGATCTTTGCGATGGCAGGTGCGTTCTGGCTTAGCATTAAGCGCGGCGATCGGTCGGCTTTTATGATATGGATCGCCTTCTTGGCGCAATACGTGCCGTGGATGCTCGTCACAAGGCTGACCTTCCTGTATCATTATTTTGCAATGGTGCCGTTCATCATCTTGAGCATCGTCTACATCTTCAAAGCGATCGAAGAGAAGAAGCCAAACTTCAGTCGCATCAGAGCTATATTCACTGCGGTATCTGTTGCTTTGTTTATCATGTTCTACCCGGTCTTGTCCGGAATGACCGTAAGCAGCGATTACATCAGACATTGGCTGCGTTGGTTCAGTAGTTGGGTATTCTAGATCGTTCAATGGAGGCGAATGAATGAAAGCCGCTAAAGTCAAATACAGCATTATTATACCGATGTACAATGAACAGGAGGTCATCGAGCATACGTATGACCGACTCAAGCAAGTTATGGACACTACCGATGAGGCCTATGAGCTTATCTTCGTCAATGACGGTAGCCGTGATCGGACAGTCGAGCTTATTAGCATGATTAGCGAATTCGATCCAAATGTCCGTCTGATCGACTTCTCGCGCAACTTCGGCCATCAGATTGCGATATCCGCAGGGATGGATTACGCGCAAGGCGATGCGATTGTCGTAATCGATGCCGATTTGCAGGATCCGCCAGAGGTCATTCTCGATATGATCACGAAGTGGAAGGAAGGCTACGAGGTCGTCTATGGCAAGCGTCTGAAGCGTAAAGGGGAAACCTTATTCAAGAAAGTGACAGCTAAGGTGTTCTACCGAATTTTGCGCAGCATGACGAGCTTCGATATTCCGATCGATACAGGCGACTTCCGTCTGATTGACCGCAAAGTGTGCGACGTATTGCGCGGATTGAAGGAAAAAAACCGTTTCGTGCGCGGACTTGTCAGCTGGATCGGTTTCCGTCAAACGATGGTCGAATACGTTCGCGAGGAACGTTTCGCAGGCGAGACTAAATATCCGCTGAAGAAGATGATCGGCTTCGCGCTTGACGGCATTACGTCCTTTTCCTATAAGCCTTTAAAGATTGCGACATATGTCGGCTTCACGCTATCGATCGGCAGCTTCCTGTATTTGCTAGTCGTAGTGTTCCAAAAGCTCTTCTCGGGATTCCCTGTACAGGGCTGGGCATCTATAGTTGCTGTCAATCTGCTGTTTAACGGAATCATTCTCATGATTCTAGGCGTTATTGGTGAATACATTGGTCGAATCTATGACGAGTCGAAGGGACGTCCGTTGTATATCGTCCGTGACGTGCAGGGTTATTCGAGCAGCGCCGGCAGTGAAGCGGATGAAGATGGGGAAAGTGCAGGCAAGAGTCGAGATCGGGACAAACAATATGTCTAGCAACGGCCGCAGCCGCAAGGCGTTAGCCATTCAATTCTTAACGTTCAATGCTGTGGGGTTGCTAAATACGGCAATTGATATTGTTCTATTTGCACTGCTCGTATGGCTAGGCATTCACTTTGCGATCGCGCAGGTGATATCTTACGGTGCGGGAATGGCTAACAGCTACATACTGAACAGCAAATTCACATTTGGCGGAGAGACCGGAGGAACAGCTGTTTCTCACAAGCCGGAGCGCTTGCGGAAGTTGATTCGCTTCGTTGTCTGGAACGGTGTTATACTAGTTGTCTCAATTCTATTATTGGCTCTGCTGACGAAGCTTGCCGGTATGGAGGAGCTATACGCAAAGCTGATTGCAACGGCGGTGACGGTAGTCATTAATTTCTATGGCAGCAAGCGCTGGGTATTCGCGGGCGCGCGTGTCAATGGATAGGTGAATAAGCTCTAGAAACAAGAGGTGAGCAGAATGAGAAAAATATTGTCTTATACTTTAGTCATACTTGGCATATTAGTGCTTCTCTACCCGAAGGCCAGCGAATGGTACGAAACGAAGCAGCAGGATCGGCTGATGGCCGAATGGGAAGATGCGAGCTTTGACCAAACAGCAGAGGATGAAGCGCAGGCGCAGTACGAGGATCTGACGAACCTATTCGGCGAAGAGCCGGGTAATTCAGTCGAGACTGTCGATACCGCAGCTGTAACGACGGATGCGCCAACAGCCACAATTGCGCCTACCGATAAGCCGAAGGCGGAGACGCCGAAGCTGCAAGCAATCGCCACGATCAAAATTCCGAGCATCAAGCTAAGTCTGCCCGTTCTGGAAGGGGCGACGCAGAAAAATATGAAGTATGCGGCTGCTCATCTGAAGGAGACGGCAAAGGTCGGTCAGGTAGGAAATGCCGCAATCGCTGCCCACCGGATGAGAGCGAAGGGAAAGCTGTTCAATCGGCTCGGGGAAGTGAAGGTCGGCGATAAAATAACGGTCGAGACGAAGGATGAGACGTTCACCTATACGGTCTATGACGTTTCCATTGTCGAGCCTACCGATGTGTCTGTCTTGAACTACAATAATAAGGATAAGCTGCTTACGCTTATAACATGTGACCCGATCGTAAAGCCGACCCATCGTCTTATTGTTCATGCTAAGTTAAGCTAGACTCGCAAAGATAGACTTTTAGCAGGGAGTCATATGATCGGGGACAATCATATACTAAAGGAAGAGAGGAGAGATCTGCAAAAGTGAATGCGCATCGACTATCTTCCTATCGTATAGTGAGCCCTGAATGATTGTTGGGACGGTTGCTTCAGCTCGTGATTTGCCGAATGCGATTGTATTGGCTAAGTCGGTTAAGGAACATATGCCCGGAACGAAAATTGTCGTGGGGATTGTGGAAAGCACACTGCCTGCCCATGTATCCCAGTGTCCGTATTTTGATGAGGTTATTTTGATGAATAACGTGCTGCACTACCCGAATCTATCGAAGTTCTGGTTTCAATATGATGAACAGGAAGCGAAAAATGCAAGCAAAGCTCCGCTTATGAGCTATATTTACGATCGTTATGTTCAAGAGCATCTGCTCGTTTATTTGGATTCGAATACTAGGATCTACTCCCCGCTCAGCGAGCTTATCGAAATTCCGAAGCAGCATCCCATTGTAATTGCCGGACATCATACGAACTCTGACTTCATGGAATGGGATTGGCAAATGGAAGCAGGCAAGGCAGGCATATACAGCTCAGGTATGGTAGCCTTAACAAGGCATTCCGAGGCCAAACGTTTCTTGGCTTGGTGGAGTAAAATATCGGAGCGTTATGCAGGCAACGAATATTCGTATCTGGATTTGGCGCCGATCTACTTTGATAATGTTCATACGCTTCGTCATAACGGCTATGGCATAGAACATCGAAATCTAGTAGAGCGATGGAATATTGAACAGATTGCCAAAGACGCTTACACGGTTAATGGCAAACCGCTTCGCTTCATCCACTTCTCGCCAGAGCTTGCTGCGGCCGCAAGGTGGTTGGATGATAACAAAGCTTGGAAGTATAGTCAGATTTATCAAAGTTACGCCCTTGAGGTGGCCGAGGCGGCTAATGGTCTCGGAACCGCTATGTCGTGGAGCTTCGGCAGCTTTGCAAGCGGAGAGATCATCGACAAGGAAGCCAAGCAAGCGTTCCGCAGCAATTACTACGATAATCCGGTCATTGATAATCCGTTCCAGCTTAACAACGGGTTCTTCCAGCCTGGAGCCTCCTACTACAGATCGTCCTCTAATGTTGACTTACGTCCTTCACGCAAACCGCTAAGAAAGAAAAACCGACTGAAGGAAGGCAGCAGAAGAGCTGTTCCATCCTATAAGAGAAGGACCTCTAAGCCGCTTTTAAAAACGCGTTATTAATATCCATCTTATGTAAGGCAACGATCCGTTTTCGGTTTCAGCAGCTTAGCACCTGCTCAAAGCCGTTAGCGGATTCTTGTTTTAACAGGATAAAGCGATAGGCAGAACAGCTCCCTGAAATCGAGAGCCATTCTGCCTCTATTTATTATTTCTTGTTTTTAGTTGAAGCGCCCTATGCTGCAGCTTTATATATTGTTCTTCGATGCTTGTATCGTACCAACGTTCGTTGTACGCATAACCGATCATCCTGCTCGATTGGCAAGCGTTGTTGAGCGCATCGGTTAATTGAATTTCACCATTAAAGCCGGGCTTTGTCTGGCGCAGCTTGTCGAAGATATTCGGCTTGACGATATAGCGGCCCATCACGGCAAGCTGAGAAGGAGGGACGCTTGGCTTCTCGACGATCGAGTCGATATCGTACGTTCGCGCTTTAATACGCGAAGCCGATACAACGCCGTAATTGATCAGCAGCTCCTGCTTCATACTCTGCAGTCCGATGACATTGGTGCGGTATTGTTCAAAACATTTGATTAGTGGAGAAAGCATCGATGTCCGGCTTAAACTAATCTGGTCCGGGAGCATGATGGCGAACGGTTCGCCGGCCGCGAAAGACTCGCCAAGCTGAATCGCGTGACCGAGGCCGAGCGGATCCTGCTGCCGGACGTATTGGATGCGGAGCGTAGTCGGAGCGATAAGCGGAAGCAAGCTCTCCTTCTGGCGTTCTATCAAGTAGGATTCCAGCTCGGGAGAACGATCGAAGTAATTCATCACTTCCGTCTTGTTCCGGGACAGGACGATGAGAATATCCGTAACTCCCGCTTGTACCGCTTCGGCAACGACGTAATCAATCGCAGGCTTGTTGCCGATCGGAAATAACTCCTTTGGAATGACCTTTGTTGCCGGCAGATTGCGTATTCCGTAGCCTGCTGCCGGAATAATCGCTTTGCGAATCACGTGGAATCACCCCTCGACGATAAGCGCGCCGAGCCGCCTCCAGGCAGCGCGGTCGTGGTTATCTTTTTTTAAGCGCATATTTGCGAAAGTTGGTTGTCCGGGCGATGAATCTTCCCGTCTTCATCAAGTAGGATTTCAACGGCTTCCACGTATGCATGCCCGGATCGGACTTACGCATGTAGACGTAATTGTGACGGCTTGTCGCATACGTTCTGTAGCCCTGGCGCCGGAAGCGGGTCATGAAATCGACGTCTTCGCCAAGCGATATGGCACCGAACCGCACGCGCTGGAAAGCACTCTTGCGAATGACCATCGTGCCTCCGGCGACATAATTTTGATAGCTGTTTTCGTGTCCAGGAAAACGAAGGATGAGCGTCTTGTCATCCACGAAGTAAGTGAGTACCGTGCGCTTGCCGACCATATCGGCGTTTTTGAGCCGCATGGCACGCAAGGAAGAGGTCAAATAATACTTGGTATAGAAGTCGTCATCATCGAATTTGGCGATGACGTTGTACCCACTCCGATCGGCGGCAAAGTTGAGACATTCCCCAAGCGATACAGATTCGGGCAACTGATAGACGTGGACGTCCGGGTACGCCTTCGCTTTCTCAACCCATGGGCCTGAATCGATCACGCTGCTGTTCAATACAATGATCAGCTGCTTGTTAGGAAGCAACTGGCGGATGTAATTGTCGAATATATTATTCATGTATTGGGGCTTGTTCGTGCTCGTAATGATGGTTACGCCGTTGATCGTCCTATTGGAGAGGCTAGCTTCCTTTATCATATGATCACCTCGTCGATAGGATTAAATGAATTTTCCTTTCTGAAGCAGCAGCTTGATTTCTTCATGAGACATCAGCTCTTGGTCAGATTGGAAGTAGGGGAAGCTGATTTTGTTTAGATGGTTGTACTGGTTCAATAGCTTTTCGGCGGAATGGGAGGGTAAAATAACGTAATATTGTTTGTCATATTGATAGGTCGTCTGCGACTCGGTGCGGGAAATGAGCACTTCGTGCAGCTTCTCGCCTTCCCGCATCCCGATTTCCTTGACGGGGAGGCTCGTTTGGCCGAAGACCGACTTCAGCACTTCAATGAGATCGGTGATTTTGCAAGCCGGCATCTTCATTACGAACGTTTCTCCGCCGATGGCTGCGGAAGCGGCTTTGATAAGAAGCTCGATCGCCTCCGGAATTGTAAGGAAGAAGCGGGTCATCTCCTTATCCGTAAGGGTGAGAGGCTTGCCTTCCAAAATTTGCTGTTTGAATAAAGGGACGACGCTGCCATTTGTTCCAAGGACGTTGCCGCCTCGAATGCAGACGAAACGAGTGTGCTCGCTAAGATCATTCGCTTTGATGATCAGCTTCTCTCCGATCGCCTTCGTCAAGCCGTAGAAGTTGATCGGGTCAACCGCCTTATCGGTCGAGACGTCGATCACTTTGTCTACGCCATTCTCGATGCTGGCGCGAATAATGTTCTGCGTGCCGTTCACGTTCGTCTTGAGCGCTTCCAGCGGCTGATATTCACAAATCGGAACATGCTTGAGCGCAGCCAGATGGAACACGTAGTCGACGTTCTGGCAAGCGTCGGATACGGCCTCGTAATCGCGAATATCGCCGATCAGGAAGTTTAGAACGGGGCTGTTGAACTTTCGTTTCATCTCGACTTGCGTAAATTCGTTACGGGAGAAAATTCTAATTTCCTTCGGCTTCTCGGTCAGCAGCTTCCGCGTCAACTCTTGCCYCCAAGAGCCCGTACCTCCAGTAACGAGTATCGTTTTGTTCGTAAACATGGTGAATCCTCCTTGTATGCCTTCAAGTCTTAGCGCTGAACGATGGCGCGGCAAGCATTTATTTATTCCAGATCACTTTGTTAATGATTGGGGTATAGCTCTGAATGAGTTTGACGACTTTAATGGAAACGTTCGTGTCGGCGTAATCCGGCGGCGTTGGTAAATTGACCGCTTTCTGGGCATGAATGCCGACTGCGAGCGTAATGGACTTCACCAAATGCTCTCCCGTAACGCCGCCGATTACGATCGTCCCCTTGTCGAGCACTTCGGGACGTTCGGTACTTGTGCGAATCAAGACGCCGGGAAAATTCAGAATGGCGGACTCCTCGCTTAATGTGCCGCTGTCGGACAATACGCAAAAGGCGTGCTGCTGAAGCTGGTTGTAGTCGAGAAAGCCGAAGGGCTGATGAATCTGCACGAGCGGATGAAGAACGATCTGCTTCGCTTCCAACTTTTTGAGCGACCTCGGGTGGGCAGTGTAAACAATGGGAAAACCGAATTGCTCGGCCACTTCGTTCACGGCATTCATAAGCGAGAAAAGCTGAGCGTCGATATCTAGATTTTCCTCGCGGTGAGCGCTAAGCACGATATATTTGTTCCGCTCAAGGCCGAGTTTATCGATAATATCCCGCTCATCGATCTCTTTCTGGAAATCGCGTATCACTTCAGTCATCGGCGAACCGGTTACGAAAATATGTTCCTTGCGTATGCCTTCGGCCAACAGATAACGTCTGCTATGCTCCGTATAGGGCAGGTTGACGTCGCTGATATGATCAACGATCCGTCGGTTTGTTTCCTCCGGCACGTTCTGGTCGAAGCAGCGGTTGCCGGCCTCCATGTGGAAAATCGGTATTTTGAGCCTTTTGGCGGCAATGGCGCCAAGCGCGCTGTTCGTATCGCCGAGAAGCAACACGGCATCCGGCTTCTCGCGCTCCATTAGCTCATAGGAGCGGGCAATGACGTTGCCAATGGTTTCGCCGAGATGCTGGCCGACGACGTTCAAATAATAATCGGGCTTGCGGAGCCGAAGATCTTCAAAAAAGATATCGTTCAGCTTAGGATCCCAGTTTTGTCCGGTGTGCACGAAGATGTGATCGAAATATATGTCGCACGCTTTGATTACGGCAGACAACCGGATAATCTCCGGTCGTGTACCCAGCACCGTCATCACTTTCAATTTTTTCACGTTATACCGCCTCCGGATATAAATGGTTAACCATGAGTTGGAACAAACGGTCACTCAGATGAAGCTGGTTGAACAACGGCTTCGCAGGGTCGTCATAGCCGGATTGCAGTTGGCCATACAACGACCAGACCGCGCTTCGCATGAAGTCTTTCGGAAGCGGAGCAGCGTCTCTGTAAAACAGCAAGTAGGGAGATGTCGTTAGTTCCCGTGCTTTCAAGAAGACGTCTTGATCGGAGGCCATTGGCATGCTGATATAGTGCACTCTTGGATCCGGCAATTTTACGACGGGTGGATGCAGCTCCTGATTCGGCGATTGATCGATGACGATGCAGAGGAAATTGAAGTAGCTCTGCTCTAGCAGCTGGTTTAATCTTTCGAGCTGGTTAGGAGTGCCCGAGTACGTGAGGATGATCGTCGTTTCTAGCGGAATTTGGCGTCTTTGGCGGGCTTCCAGGCGAATCTGCTGGGAAATATATCGTTTGCTTCGATATAGAAGGGTTRAACTTGCTAGTTTTCTAGACATGCTGAAGGTGGAATGAACGCGATACTTCATCAATTCGACGGGAAGGAAGACCGTGCCGCACTGCTCTGTAAGCCGAAGCCAGTAATCGTAATCCTCGACGGGCGTATACCGATATTCGCCGACAGCGTTTGCCACTGAGGCGCGATACATGAAAGAGGCACCGATAAAACAAGATTCGATCAGGTTCTCGATGGGCTGTCCTCTCCACTGGCGCAGCAGCACCTGCCGGGCGGGAGAGTGGAGGATTTTGCCAAGGTTGTTGATATGATAGCAGCTGCTGTATGCGAAGCCTACGTGCTCGGGAGCTTCCAAGAGGCTTTGGCGCAAGGTGCCGACATATTGAGGAAAATAAATATTGTCGCTGGATACCCAAGTAAGATACTGAATGCCGGGATCACCCATAAGCATGCCGAAGCCTGTATTCAACGCATGGCTTGTGCCCCTATTGACCCGATACGAGACTACTTTCACGCGTGAATCTCTTCGAGTCTCTCTACGCACCGTTCTTACCACATTGGCAGTTATACCGTCTATTACGATAATAAGTCTGAAGTTTCTATACCTCTGTTTTAATACGGAACGAATGGCTGCCTGCAGAAAACTCGTTTTTTGCTTATATACAGGCATAACAATGCCTACATCCGCCATGAAATTGCCTCCTCTCTGACGAATTAATGGATATTCTCCAAGTTATTCGCTGTCTTTGCCGACTGCTATCGGCTATGATCTATTTCTTTGAATATAGTTTTTCAACCAGCCGATAGTAGCCTTATTTTTCTAGCATCAATCGCAATCTAGCCGATGCGACATATACTAGGGCAGAGCAATAGGGGATGCAAGTATAACGGAAAGGAGAATGTCCAGGTGAATGTATTGGTCACTGGAGCAAACGGATTTCTGGGGAGAAATCTGCTGGAAGGGCTTAGCCGGTCGAGCGATGTCCAGATCCATTCCTATGGAAGGGGAAACAGCATCGAGGAGCTCGAGCAGCTCTTGGTCAAGGCTGATGTCGTGTATCATCTGGCAGGAATCAATCGTACAGAGCGGGAAGCCGACTTTTATATGAATGAGGAATTAATGAACGCGATCACGCGCTTGTTGCGAAAACACGATAGATCGCCAAAAGTCGTCTATGCTTCAACGATTCAAGCTTCGAATGCGAATGCTTACGGCAGAAGCAAAAAAGCAGCTGAAGATGCGTTGCTTCGGTTCGGGGAGGAAACCGATGCGCCCATCTATATTTTCAGGCTGCCGAATCTATTCGGCAAATGGAGCAAGCCGAATTACAACTCGGTCGTCTCCACGTTCTGCCACAATATTGCCAGAGGTTTTCCCATTACGATTAGCGATCCGAACAAGCAACTGGAGCTCGCTTATGTCGACGATGTCGTCAGCCGATTCATAGGGCTGCTAGGCGAGAACGAGAGAGCCGACGGCCCCTATTCCGCAATATCCCCTACCTTTGCCGTTACGCTGGGAGAGCTGGCGCATACAATAACGGCATTTAAACAACTCCGCGAGACAGGAATACTACCGCTTCTAAACGATCCTTTGACGAAAAATTTGTATTCGACCTACCTTTCCTACTTGTCGCGAGACGACTTTTCCTACGAAATCAAATCTTTCCACGACCATAGAGGCAGCTTATTCGAAGTCATCAAATCCGAAGCCGCTGGACAAATATTCGTTTCCACATCCTTTAGAGGAGTAGAGCGGGGGCATCATTACCACAATTCGAAAGTGGAGAAGTTCTGCGTCATCAAGGGCAAGGCGATCGTAAAATTCAGGCATATTTTTGAGGAGTCCGTATTCTCCTATGAACTATCGGAAGACAAGAGAGTCGTTCTCGACATTCCTCCCGGATATACGCATTCGATCGAGAACGCCTCGGAGGAAGAGCTGATCGTATTGTTTTGGGCAAATGAAATCTTTCAAGCGGATAGGCCGGACACGTATCCAAGCAAGGTGTAGCCGCTTGAACAACAGGAGGGAACAACAATGACTGAGCAGGCTCCCGTTACGAATATGAAGGTAGTTATCCTTGCGGGCGGCTACGGTACGAGAATTAGCGAAGAATCCGTATTGACGCCCAAGCCGATGATCGAGATCGGCGGCAAACCGATACTATGGCATATTCTCAAAATCTATTCCTCATACGGATTCAATGATTTCATTGTTTGCCTAGGATACAAGGGAGACAAGATCAAGCAATATTTCGCCAATTACGCGCTTCACAACTCGGACGTCACTTTCGATTTCAGCAATGAAGGACTCATGAAGACGCATCATTACGTTGCCGAGCCATGGCGGGTTACGCTCGTAGAGACGGGCAAGGATACGTTGACCGGTGGAAGGGTGAAGCGGGTCAAAGACTATATCGGCGACGAGCCCTTCATGCTGACCTACGGCGACGGCGTGGCGGATATCAACATCAGCGAGCTGGTGCGCTATCATCAGGAACATGGCAAAGCGGCAACGGTAACAGCGGTGCAGCCTCCGGGACGGTTCGGTTCCTTGAAGATTGACGGGAAGCAAAAGGTAGAGGGCTTTACCGAGAAAATGAAAGGTGACGGCGGGTGGATTAATGCGGGCTTCTTCGTTATGCAGCCAGAGGTTCTGGATTACATTGAAGGCGATCACTCCATTCTGGAGCGGGAGACRCTCGAAAGGCTGGCGGCAGAAGGAAATCTGATGGCTTATCCGCACGCAGGCTTCTGGCATCCAATGGATACGCTCAGGGACAAAACGTATTTGGATGAGCTGTGCAAAAACAAAAAAGCGCCATGGAGCAAATGGTGATTGCGATGAATGGAGCAAACTTCTGGAATGGGAAAAAAGTATTTATTACCGGACATACGGGCTTCAAGGGTTCGTGGCTCAGTATCTGGCTAGACTCGCTAGGCGCTAAAGTGACGGGATATGCGCTGGATGCACCTACGACGCCTTCCTTGTTTCGTTTAAGCCGTCTCGATTCGCGGATCCATTCCGTTATAGGGGATATAAGAGACAGGACGAAGCTGCGCGAGGCATTGTTCTCGGCCGAGCCGGATATTGTGTTCCATATGGCCGCTCAGCCGCTTGTGCGCGAATCGTACAATCTTCCCGTAGAGACGTATGAAGTGAACGTGCTTGGCACCGTTTATCTGCTTGATTCGGTGAAGCAATTGAGCGACGCCGGCAAGCCTGTCAAGGCAGTCGTGAACGTGACGACGGACAAATGCTACGAGAACAAGGAATGGATATGGGGCTATCGGGAGACCGACGTTCTCGGCGGCTATGATCCTTATTCCAACAGCAAGGCTTGCTCGGAGCTCGTGACGAACAGCTATTGGAATTCCTTCTTCAAGAATCGCGGCGGCACGTCGATAGCAACAGCCAGAGCAGGCAATGTAATCGGCGGAGGCGATTGGGCAAGCGACAGGCTTATTCCGGACGTTCTGCGCGCCATCGATGCAGGCGAGGCGATCACGCTTCGCAACCGGCATGCCGTTCGTCCTTGGCAGCACGTACTGGAGCCGCTTAGCGGATATATGCGGCTGGCCGAGAAGCTGGCGATGGAGGGCTCCCATTACAGCGGCTCATGGAACTTCGGACCCGACGATGACTCCGTTCAACCCGTTGAGTGGGTCGTCGGCCAGCTTGGCGAGAAATGGGGGGAAGGAGTAGATCTTCAATTCGAAGTGCAGCCTCAGCCCCACGAAGCGACCTTGCTTAAACTTGATTGCTCCAAAGCCAAGACGATATTGGGGTGGAAGCCGAAATGGGACCTGTCGGAGGCAGTCGGCAAGATCGTAGAGTGGCATAAGCGGTATCAGGGTTTAGAGAATGTTACGGAACTATGCCTGGAGCAAATACACGAATACGAGACGATGGACCGAAGCAGGCGATTGCCGTGAGCGAGAAGCCTTCCTTCTTGCTGACGGGCGCGACCGGTTACATCGGTTCCCGTCTGGCGAGACGTCTGGTGCAATGCGGATATCCCGTCCACATTGTTGCAAGGCAGGAATCGAAGCACGATTTGTTAGGCGCTGCGCAAGGGGCCGTCCACGTTCATCTTTATGACGGAACGACGGCCAGCCTGCTCAAACTGTTCGCGGAGTCGCATATCGACATTGTCGTGCATCTGGCCTCGCTCGCTACCGTCACGCATGACCTAACGAACTTGGAGCCGATGCTGCAGAGCAATATCATATTCGGAACACAGCTTGCAGAGGCCATGACGAAGCATGGCGTTCCGTATCTCGTCAATACGGGGACGTACTCGCAGCACTACGACAACGAAGCGTACAATCCGCAAAGCCTATACGCGGCTACGAAACAAGCTTTTGACGATATTCTCGTTTATTACACGGAAACGGCATCGTTATGCTGCACAACGCTTGAGCTGTACGACAGTTACGGGCCAGACGATCCGCGTCCCAAAATCGTTCCTCTGCTTATCGCCGCTTATCATAGCGGCAGTAAACTTGCGATGTCGCCAGGCGAGCAGTTGCTTGATTTGGTCTATATTGAAGACATCGTGGACGCTTATGCAGCGGCGGCGGCTAGATTGCTGGACGGGCGCGCGGCGAAGAGGGAGCGGTTCGTTGTCGCCACCGGCAAGCCTCTTACGTTGAGAGAGCTGGTAGAGAAGCTGGAAGACGTTACGCGGACAAAGCTGCCAATCGGGTGGGGCGAGCGCGGCTATCGCAGCCGGGAGATCATGGTGCCCTGGAGCAAAGGGATTCTGCTGCCTGGCTGGCAAGCGGCCACCCCGATTGAGAAGGGACTTGCGTTATGCCTTCGCGCTGCCGTCCGAGATCAAGAATAGAGTAGATAGGAGAGAGCATATGAT